>ONEN01000116.1 GCA_900316815.1 uncultured Eubacteriales bacterium
ACACGCGGCCGTTTTGTATTGACTTAATTGTCACTTTATGATAAACTCAAATTGTAAGATTCTGCATGTTGAATGCGCTAAGGTTCGAGAGCAAAAAAATATTATATGAGTCATAATATTCAGTTATTATCACTCGGATAAGGAGAGTAGAAAATGGCAAATTACATCATCGCGACTTCGTCCACCTCGGATTTGACGCGGGACTGGCTTGACGGACACAACATTCCGTTCATTCCCTACACCTACACGATCGGAAGCGATTTGTTTGAGGACGACTGCCGCGAGGAAAGCCGTGCCAAAATTTATGCGGGAATGCGGCGGGGCGACCTTCTTAAAACCTCGATGATCAACGAGTTTATGTACACCGACTTTTTCAGGAAGCTTCTGAAAACAGGCAAGGACGTTATTTTCCTTGATATGTCACAGAAAATGTCCGTCTCCTACAAAAACGCGCTGAGCGCTGCCGAAAAGGTGCGGAAGGAGTTCCCCGGCCAAACGCTTTACGTTATGGATACCCTGTGCATTTCGGGCGGTCTGGGTCTGCTGGTGCAGAGCATGGTGAGCCGCATGGAAGCGGGCATGGGCTTTGACGAGGTGATTGCCTGGGGAGAGGCGAACAAGCTGAAAATCGCCCACCGCTTTACCGTGGACAACCTGAATTACCTCAAGGCGGGCGGTCGCGTGTCGAACGCTTCGGCGCTGGTAGGCTCCATTCTGAACATCAAGCCTGTTTTGTATGTTCCCGACCGCGGCACCCTGGACGTTGCCAAAAAGGTTCGCGGCAGAAAGAACGCCCTCAAGCTCATCACGGACTGTGTGCTGCACGACCTGCGCGCGGTTGACTGCACGGGAACCGAGGTCCACATTCTGCACGCCGACTGCTTTGACGACGCGGCGCTGCTGCGCGACGCGATCCGTGCGGAGTTTCCTATGGTGGGTAATATAGAAATCACCTCTCTCGGCGTTGTCATCGGCGCGCACTGCGGCCCCGGTCTGCTGACTGTCTTTTATTTCTGCAACGGCAGAACGCCCGAATAAAGAGAAGCGCATTATTGTAAATGGTATGTCAATGGAGAAGCCGTCGGATTTATCCGTCGGCTTTTTATCTTTGCGTTATAGCCTTGGAACAGACTGCAAACAGCCGAAGCCGCGTGGGAGCCGGCTGTTGTTGTGTTATGGTAATCCATCAATCAGATGGTTTTGTTTATCGGATACTTAGCGCTGTATTTCAACCATTATTAGGAGGAATGAAAACAGGCAGCTGAAAGAATAAACAAGGCGCTGGCAGGCGTCGGCATCCGTATGCTTGCGGATGTTTCAATATGAATAACTTTCGCGCTTTAGAGGTGAATTTAAAGTTCTGGTTATGACTGTTTTTCTCCTTAAAAAGGGGGAATAGTATTGCAAAAAACAACTTATTTGACAAAAAAGTGCGCATTTTCACGCTATTATTTTTTACTTGACATATTATATTTAAATGATTTAATATTGTAAGGATAATGGGGCATAAGTGTTTGCATGCTGAATAAGGCGCCAATCAGGACTTTTTTCTCAGAAACAAACGGAACAAAAGAGCGAGGGAGGGAAGGCTGTTCCCTGCGGTCACGCTTCCTGTCCGCGCTTTCAGTCTGCCGCGTTTGCCCCGAGTTATGTTACGGATTCATGTCTGCGGTCGGTCGGGAAGAATGTGTTCATCCGTTTTCCGGCTTTTTTGAATATCGCTGTGGGTTAATGCGTGTTTAATGATACAGGTATAGGAATTGGGTGTATGAAATTGGAAAGAAACGAGAAAAACAAGAGAAAAATTTTATTCAGTCCTCCTGATATCAGTGAACAGGAAATTGAAGAGGCTGCTGCTGCGCTGCGCTCGGGGTGGATCACTACGGGACCGCGCGTGAAGGAGCTGGAGGAGAGGCTTGCTGCCTTCTGCCATACCGACCGGGTTGTTTGTCTGAGCTCGGCAACAGCGGCGGAGGAGCTGAACCTGCGCGTGCTTGGCATCGGTGAAGGCGACGAGGTGATTGTGCCTGCCTACACCTATACCGCTTCCGCTTCCGCAGCAGTTCATGTGGGCGCCAAAGTGATATTCGTTGACTCGCAGCCCGACTGCGTAGAGATGGATTACGACAAGATGGAGGCGGCCATTACCGAAAAGACCAAGGCGATTATCGCCGTGGATCTGGGCGGTATCGTTTGCGATTATGACCGCATTTTCCGCGCGGTTGAGAATAAAAAAAGTCTTTTCTGCCCGGGCGGCAACACCGAGATCGGCAGGATAATTCAGGCGAAGCTCGGCAGGGTGGCTGTACTGTCGGACGCTGCTCACGCGCTGGGCGCACAGCGGCACGGCAGGATGGCGGGCGCCATCGCTGATTTTACCAGCTTCTCCTTCCACGCTGTCAAGAATTTCACGACAGCTGAGGGCGGTGCTTCCACATGGAAAACGCTCGACGGCATTGACAACGAGGAAATCTATCATCAGTACCAGCTTTACAGCCTGCACGGTCAGAGCAAGGACGCGCTTGCCAAGACGGAGAACGGCTCTTGGGAGTACGACATTGTCGGCGCGTGGTACAAGTGCAACATGACCGACATTATGGCTGCCATCGGTCTGCGTCAGCTTGACCGCTATCCCTCGCTGCTCGCCAGAAGCAAAGAGATCATACAAAAATACGACGCAATGTGCGACAGCCTCGGTGTGAAGCGCTTGAACCACTTCGGCGAGGATTTTTCCTCCTCGGGACATCTGTATATCGTCAGGGTTCCGTTCGCAACGGACGCGCAGCGCCGCAAAATTATTACCGGTATGTTGGAGCGCGGTATTTCCTGCAACGTCCACTACAAGCCGCTGCCGATGATGACGGCGTACAGGAACATGGGTTGGGATATCAAGGATTTCCCGAATGCCTATCATTTATATGAAAATGCTGTTACACTTCCGCTCCACACGCTGCTCAGCGATGAGGACGTTGATTATATCATTCGGAAATTCAGCGAGATTGTCGGAAATTTAAAGAAACAAGTGGGTTAGAACATGAAAAAGAAGTTGGTCGCACTTCTCACAAACAACGACGATGATATTTATTGCTTTCGCAAGGAGCTGATTGAGGCGCTGCTTGCCGACGGCTATGAGGTTCTGATTTCCTGCCCCTACGGCGAGAAATTCGAGCTGATGGAAGGAATTGAGTATATTTACGACAACCCCGAAATCGACCGCCGCGGCACCAATGTAATGAAGGACAGCAAGCTGATGCGCCATTACAGTCAGCTCTTTAAGCGGTATCATCCGGATATTGTGCTTACATATACGGCGAAGCCGAACGTTTACGGCAGTATTGCCGCGAACAGGCAAAACATTCCCGTAATCAACAACCTGACGGGCATCGGGAGTGTGAAAAATCAGTCAAAGCCAAAAAAAGAGTTTATTTTCAGATTATTCAAGCATGCCTACGGCAAGTCAGCCTGTGTGATGTTTCAAAATGAAACAAACATGAAGAATGCGCTGGCAATGGGACTTGTCAAGGGCGATTACATGCTGATTCCCGGGTCGGGCGTCAACACCGAGCGCTATCCCCTTCAGGCATATCCTGAGGGCGGCAACGGTATTCACGGCGACCCTGTTGTGTTTAATTATATCGGCAGGATCCTGCGCGACAAGGGCGTGGACGATTACATCGCGGCGGCAAAGCGGATAAAGAAAAAATATCCGGCCACCGAATTCAATCTCCTTGGCTTTATTGAGCCTGAGGAGCGGCACTACGAGCAGGATCTGGAAAACCTCGCCAGGCGCGGCATCGTCTATTACCTCGGCAGTCAGAAGCATGTCATTCCGTTTATAGCCCGTTCCCACGCGACGATTCATCCGTCGGTGTACGGAGAGGGAATGAGCAACGTGCTGCTGGAATCCGCCTCCTCGGGCAGACCGATTATCACCACCGATAATCCCGGCTGCAAGGAAACGCTGCAGGACGGCCGCACGGGCTTTATTTATGAGGGGGGCAACGTAGCGCAGCTGTGCGCCTGCATCGAGCGTTTCCTCAAAATGAAGAACAAGGACAGACAGCGTATGGGCGTTCGTGGCAGAGAGTATGTGGAGGCGAATTTTTCAAGAACGATTGTCATCGACGCTTATTTGAATAAGATTGCGGAGATTTTAAATAAATAAAGCGGAGGAGTGTAAATGAGCAAGGGCGTTATCTTGTATGTCGGCAACTTTGAGCTGCCGGACTGCGGCGCTTCGGCAAACAGAGTTGTCTCCAATGCGAAGCTCTTTAATCAGCTCGGCTATCAAGCCGCGTTGCTGGGCGTGACAAGGGACGCAGCTTGCGGCGGTATCAGAGTACTGCAAAATGATTCCGGGCTGCTTATGTATGAAAGGCCGTATCCCACATCCACCATGCAGTGGTTCCGTCACATGACTACGGCTGATTACGTTGATGAAATGCTTCGATTACACGGGGACATTGTCCTTGTGATTCTATATAATATGCCTTTTGCCGCTCTCAAGGCGGCAAAAAAGGCCTGCAGAGAAAAAAATCCGTGTTGTCTACGACTGCACCGAATGGACGGATGTAACGGACGGCAACGCGGTAAAGCGATTTATTAAGAAGCGCGATGAAAGGCTGATCCGCAATAAGCTGGCAGATGTCGCGGATGGCTTAATTGTTATCAGTAGCATGATGGAGCGGCAGTACGGCGGCCGCAGGCCGCTGGTTAAGCTTCCGCCGCTGGTGGATACAGAGGACGTCATCTGGCATCAGGAGCCAATAAGGCACGAAGGGTTTGAATTTTGCTTTGCGGGTATGCTGGACGGGCAAAAGGAAAGCCCGGATGTGATTGTCAGAGCGTTTGCAAGCGTTTGTGACAAAGACACGAGGCTGCGCATTATCGGCGTGGACAGGGATGAGTTTGTCGGCACCTATCCTTCTATGGCTGACTCGCTTGGCGAATGCGGAGAAAGCCTTATTTTTATGGGCAGGCAGAGCCATGCCGACACCATAAGGTATGTGCTCGGATGTGACTGCTATGTTTTTGTCAGACCGTCTGACCGGCGCAACAACGCGGGTTTTCCGACAAAGTTTGTGGAGGGCGTTACCTGCGGCGTGCCGCTGCTGGCAACCAATGTCAGCGATATCAGTTCTTTCGCGGGAGAGAATGTGACAATTCTTGACCCAATGGACGAAAAGGCTTATTCAGAGGCGATGCGGCAGATGAAAAAGGTGTCTGTCACTCGACGAATAAACGATACATTCGATTTCAGGAGATACCGGCGGGATGTGTCGCGCTGGCTGGAAGATATGATAAACAGGGGGAGGAATACAGATGGAAAATAAGGGAAATGGTCTGCTTGTTATGGCACAGCAGTTTTCTGTGCTGTATCTGGTCATCTGGACGATTTC
>ONEN01000114.1 GCA_900316815.1 uncultured Eubacteriales bacterium
GGCCTGACCAGAACGCTGATCCACAACATGGTGGTCGGCGTGACCGAGGGCTACAAGAAGGAGCTGGATGTCAACGGCGTAGGTTACCGTGTGCAGAAGCAGGGCAACAAGTGCGTGATGAACCTGGGTTATTCTCATCAGGTTATCGTAGAGGACACCGACGACATCAAGATTGAGGTTCCCAACCCCAACAAAATCGTCATCACCGGCATTGATAAGCAAAAGGTTGGTCAGTTTGCTGCCGAAGTGAGAGAAAAGCGTCCGCCTGAGCCGTATAAGGGCAAGGGTATTAAGTACGTTGACGAACATATCCGCCGCAAGGAAGGCAAGGCCGGTAAGGGTAAATAAATAAGGAGTGAAACAACATGGTAAGCAGACCTGATACTAAAAAGGCACGCGCAAAGCGCCATAAGAGAGTGCGCGGCAAGGTTAGCGGCACCGCTCAGTGTCCCCGTTTGTGCGTGTTCCGCTCCACCAACAACATCTACGCGCAGATTATTGACGACGTAGCAGGTGTTACTCTTGCCCAGGCTTCCAGCCTTGACAAGACCATCACAGGTAATGGCGGAAACAAAGAGGCAGCGAGAGCTGTCGGCAAGCTCGTTGCCGAGCGCGCCAAGGAGAAAAACATCGTTGACGTTGTGTTCGACAGAGGCGGTAACATTTATCACGGCCGTGTTAAGGAATTGGCCGAAGGCGCTCGTGAGGGCGGCCTCAATTTCTAAGGAACAGGAGGAATAACTTTGGCTAATAAAATAGAAGCAACAGGCGAATTAAAAGAAAGAGTTGTTACCATTAACCGCGTATCCAAAACGGTTAAGGGCGGCCGTATCTTCAAGTTTGCGGCTCTGGTGGTTGTCGGCGACGGCAACGGCACCGTAGGCTTCGGCATCGGTAAGGCGGGCGAAGTTCCCGACGCCATCCGCAAGGGCATTGAGGACGCAAAGAAGAACCTGATGAAGGTATCACTCAGAGGAACCACCATTCCTCACGAGATCATCGGCGAGTTCGGCGCGGGCAGAGTGCTCATGAAGCCCGCCGCTCCCGGTACCGGCGTTATCGCGGGCGGCCCCGTGCGTGCGGTGGTTGAGGCTGTAGGCATCAAGGATATCCGTACAAAGGCGCTCCGTTCCAACAACCCCTGCAACGTTGTCCGCGCGACACTGGCAGGTCTGGCGGCACTGAGAACCGCCGAGGAGGTCGCGGCAGTACGCGGCAAGTCCGTGAAGGAAATTCTTTAATAAGGGAGGTTGCACCATGACAGTTAAGTTAGTGAAGAGCCTCATCGGTTCCAAAAAAGATCAGATTGCAACAGCCCACGCTTTAGGTCTGAGAAAAATCGGCGACACGACCACACAGCCCGACAACGCGCAGACCAAGGGCAAGGTAGCAAAAATCATCCACCTCGTAGAGGTTAGTGAAGCGTAAGCAAGGAGGTGCGAACTTATGAAGTTACATGAACTTTCACCGGTTGAGGGCTCCAAAAAGAGCTCCAAGAGAATCGGCAGAGGTCACGGCTCCGGCTGGGGCAAGACAGCCGGCAAGGGACACAAGGGTCAGAAAGCCCGTTCAGGCGGCAGCATCCGTCCCGGTTTCGAGGGCGGCCAGATGCCTCTGCAGCGTCGTGTTCCCAAAAGAGGTTTCAACAACATCTTTGCGAAAAACATCGTTGCCATTAACCTCAGCACATTAAACAGAAAGTTTAACGACGGCGATACCGTTGACGCCGAAGCGCTCAAGGCAGCGGGCGTTGTCAAGAATGGCTTTGACGCCATCAAGGTTCTTGGCAACGGCAAGCTTGAGAAAAAACTCACTGTTAAGGTTTCTGCTTTTTCCGAGTCAGCTAAGGCCGCTATCGAGGCTGCGGGCGGAAAGGCAGAGGTGATTTAATTGTTTAAAACAATTAGAAACGCGTGGACAATTCCCGATTTGCGCAGAAAGCTTCTGTTCACGCTGTTAATCATCATCGTGTTCCGTATCGGTTCGGTCATCCCCGTTCCGTTCATCGACACGGCAGCCCTTCAGGAGGCGATGGCGCCCGCCAACAGCGTAACGTCTGACGCGAGCAACAACATGATCGCCTATCTGAATACCCTTTCGGGCGGTGCGTTCTCGAACGCCACCATCTTCGCAATGGGTATCACCCCCTACATCAACAGCTCCATTATCATTCAGCTTCTGTGCGTGGCGATCCCCGCTCTGGAGAGACTCTCCAAGGAGGGCGAGGCAGGCAGAAAGAAAATCGGCACCATCACCCGTTATGTGACGGTTGGTCTGGGTCTGATTCAGGGTACGGCGTACTTCTTCTATCTGCACAATTCCAACATCACCAAGTACAGAGAAGGCTTTACCATGGTGTTCGCCGCGATCGTCATCGTGCTGGTGTTCACTGCGGGTACCGCGCTGATGATGTGGCTCGGTGAGCAAATCAACAAAAACGGTATCGGCAACGGTATCTCCATCCTCCTGTTCGCGGGCATTATCGCGAGACTTCCCTTTACCATCAATATGCTTATTGAATACTGGAAGCTCGGCCTCGGCACAGGCGAAGCGGGTTCCGCTCAGCCCCAGTACTTCGCTTTTGTTGTTCTCTGGGTACTTATCTTCCTGGCTGTTATCTGGATCATCACCTTTATGCAGGACAGCGAAAGAAGAATCCCCATTCAGTACGCAAAGCGTGTGGTCGGCAGAAAGATGTACGGCGGCCAGTCCAGCCACCTTCCCATCAAGGTCGCGCTCGGCGGCGTTCTTCCCATCATCTTCGCCAGCTCCATTCTTTCCATCCCCAGTACAATCAACCTCTTCCTCAACGTGAAGGAAGGCTTCTGGAAGGGCTTCTTTGACCTGTTCAACTCCAGCAGCTGGTTGTACATCGGATTATACTTCATTTTGATTCTGATGTTCGCATATTTCTACACCACCATTCAGTACAACCCCATTGAAATGGCGAACAATCTGAAATCCAACAACGGTACGGTTCCGGGCATCCGTCCGGGCGCTCCCACCGCCGAGTATATCAAGAAGATTCTCTCCAGAATCACTCTCATCGGCGCGCTGTTCCTCTCCGTCATCGCACTGGTTCCCCTGGTGTACGGCAAGTTCACCAACATGGGCAACCTCTCGCTGGGCGGCACATCCATTATCATCGTCGTCGGCGTTGCGCTTGAGACCGTTAAGCAGCTTGAGAGCCAGATGATGATGAGACATTACAAAGGTTTTCTTGACTAATTGAAAAAAATGAGGTATAATATTATGAACATCATCATGTTAGGTGCTCCCGGCGCAGGAAAAGGCACTCAGGCTGCTGTACTTTGTGAGCATTTTGGTATTCCCACTATTTCAACCGGAAACATGATTCGTGAAGCGCTGAAAAACGGCACTGAAATGGGTCTGAAGGCGAAGTCCTACATGGACGACGGCAAGCTGGTTCCCGACGAGGTTGTTATCGGAATCGTAAAGGAAAGACTTTCCGAGGACGACTGCAAGGCGGGCTTCATTCTTGACGGCTTCCCCAGAACCATTCCCCAGGCCGAGGCTCTGGACGCCATGGGCGTTGACATCCAGTACGTCATCAACATCGACGTGCCCGACGAGGTCATCACCAAGCGCATGTCCGGACGCCGTGTCTGCGAAAAGTGCGGCAGACCCTTCCACACCGAGAGCCTCAAGCCTCAGGTGGACGGTGTTTGCGACGATTGCGGAGGCACCCTTGTTCAGCGCAAGGACGACCACCCCGACACCGTGCTCGCGCGTCTCGCTGTGTATCACAAGGAGACCGAGCCCCTCGCCAATTACTACGAGCAGCAGGGTAAGCTGGTCAACGTAAAGGGCATGGACACTGTGGAAGCTACCACAGAAGCTGTACTCAAGGCGATTGAGGCGTAAGCATGGTATCCATCAAAACAGCACGGGAGCTTTCTTTAATGAAAGACGCCTGCAGAATTTCTGCCGAGGCGTTGCGTGCTGCGGGAGAGGCTGTAAAGCCGGGTATCTCCACTCTTGAGATAGATACGATTGTCCGTCGGTATATCGAGAAACAGGGGGCTTCCCCCTCGTTTCTCGGATACGGCGGATTTCCCGCGAGCGCATGCATTTCCGTAAACAACGTGGTCATCCATGGCATACCCAAGGCAACGACCGTTCTCAGGGAGGGCGACATCGTGAGCATCGACGTCGGCGCTTTCTACAGGGGCTATCACGGCGACAACGCCTATACCTTCCCCTGCGGCAGCGTCAGCGAAGAAGCGCAGCGGCTGCTCGACACCACGAGGGCGAGCCTGTATGAGGGAATTAAGCAGGCAGTTGCAGGCAACCGCATCGGCGATATCGGCAGTGCGGTGCAGGGGTATGTTGAAGCTCGCAGTTACTCGGTGGTACGAAGCTACGTCGGCCACGGCGTAGGTGCGAAGCTGCACGAGGACCCAAGCGTACCTAACTACGGTACACCCGGCAGGGGCGTTAAGCTTCTTCCGGGAATGACTATTGCCATCGAACCTATGGTAAACGAAGGCACCAGGCACACCCGTGTTCTGGGGGACAACCGGACGGTTGTGACCGTTGACGGCAAACTGTCCGCTCACTTTGAACACACCATTGCAATCACCCCCGACGGTCCGAAAATACTGACCGTATGTGAGTAACGCGCATGCGCCGAAGGCGTGGTTCACGGATGGAGGAAGCATGTATGCACATACAAAAGGGAAGCATTGTCAGGGCCTTGGCAGGGCGCGACAAGGATAAATTCTTTGTGGTGCTCGGCACAGAGGGCGCGTATGCGACTATAGCAGACGGAAAAAGGCGGCGGATCCGGCACCCCAAGCGGAAAAAGCTGAAGCATCTGGCGCCGACTCATACTGTTTACAACGGTTCGTTGGAAACCAATCCGCAAATCAGACAAGCGATCAGAGAGTTTAACGGAGGTTAGGATAATGTCCAAACAAGACGTCATTGAAGTAGAAGGTATCGTCAGAGAAGCGCTCCCCAACGCCCAGTTCAAGGTGGAGCTGCAGAACGGTCACGTGATTTTAGCTGTTATTTCGGGCAAGCTGCGCATGAATTTCATCCGCATTTTGCCGGGCGACAAGGTTACGGTGGAGATGTCTCCCTACGACCTGTCCAGAGGAAGAATTACTTGGCGTTCCAAGTAAGCAAGTCAGAACAGACACAAAACACCATTTTGAAGAAAGGAATGATTGGTAGTGAAAGTCAGACCTTCAGTAAAGAAAATGTGCGACAAGTGTAAGGTAATCAAGAGGAAGGGCAAGATCCTCGTTATCTGCGACAACCCCAAGCACAAGCAAAGACAGGGCTAAGCCCGTCGGCGCGGGGCACGCGCATAAGCTTAAATTTTTAACTATAATCTTTTGAAAATAATTTGGAGGTGCAACTGAATGGCTCGTATAGCAGGTGTTGACTTGCCGAGAGATAAAAGAGTTGAAATCGGTTTAACTTATATTTTCGGCAT
>ONEN01000168.1 GCA_900316815.1 uncultured Eubacteriales bacterium
GATGGAGAGCTATCAAAAGGCTTTTCACGCGGACAAGGCGCAGGCAGAGGGCGAAACGAGACAGACAGACGATAACGATAACGGAGAAGCAGATCAGGAGGACACCGACGCCGCCTTTGAGGAGTTGATCAAGGGCAAGTTTAAGGATGCGTATCACAAGCGCGTGGAGGGACAGATCAAGGACCGGTTCGGGAAGCTCGGACGCGAGCGCGCAGAGCTGGAAAACCGGGCGGCACGCTCGGACAAGGTGCTGCATTTGCTGGCGGAAAAGTACGGCAGCGACGACCCCGAGGCGATCTATAACGCGCTGAGAGGGGACAGGGAGCTGTGGCGGCAGCAGGCGATCGACAACGGACAGACCGCCGAGGAGTTTATTGAGGACTACGACCAGCGGCAGAACGCGGCGGCGCAGCAGGAGGAGCTGGAGAACCTGCGGCGCTACCGTCAGGCAAACGAGCTGCATGAGCGGCTGCGCGGCTTGGCGAGGGAGACCGCGAAGCAGTACCCGGGCTTTGACTTTGACGCGGAATTTGCAAACGCGAAGTTTCGCGCGGCGCTGGACTTTGTGGCGGCGCAGAACGAGGAAAAGAACCGCGCGGCAGGCACCGCCGGAGAGGTGTTTGACGTGACCTTTGCCTATGAGCTGGCGCACGCCGACGAGCTGCGTGCCAACCAGATCAAGCGCGTGAGCAAGGCGACCGCCTCCGCCGTGGCGCAGACGCTGCAGGCGAACCGCGAGCGCCCGCGCGAAAACGCGCTGCGCACCGGGGCGCCGTCGAAGGTGAGCACATACCAGACCATGAACGACAAGGAGTTTGACGACTACCTTGAAAAGGTGCGGCGCGGTGAAGCAAAGATCTGACTGCTTCCTGTGGGGAGGAGTTTGAAAAGATGAAGAAGAACAGAAGATATATCCACGTGATTCTTGCCATGTTTGACGTTGCCTATTCGGTTGACGCAGGCGGCACCAACTGGGCGACCAACGGCGGACAGGGCTATGTGGTGAACGGCTACGGCAACACCATTGAGACCTCCGGCAACGACTTTACGCCTGAAAAAGCGGTGTTCTATAACCGCGTGTTCATGAAGAACCACATCGGCAAGCTGGTGCACGGTCAGTTCGGCGAAAAGCTGACCATGCCGAAGCACAGCGGCAACGTGGTGAACATCCGCGGTCTGACGCCTTATCAGACTGACCTGACGCCGCTCACGGAGGGCGTGACGCCGCAGGGCAACCTGATGAATTTCTACTATGTGGAGATCATGGTGAACCAGTACGGCAAGTACACCCCGATCACGGACTTTGCCGACTTTGCGAGCCGCGACGACGTGCTGATCCACGACGCGGAGGAGCTGTCGAGCCAGAGCGGCAGAACTATCGAGGAGATCGACCGCGAGGCGCTGAACGCCGGTTTGTCGGTCATCTATGCACCGGCTGTGGCAAACGGCACGGTCAATGAGATTAATTCAAGAGCCAGCCTTGGCGCAAACAGCAAGTTTACCGTTGACTGCGTTTTCCGTGGCGCCAACTATCTGGAGGTGCAGAACGCGGAGCCGATCGGCGACAGCTATGTGGCGATCATCCATCCCAACTGCAAGTATGACGTCATCAACGACCCGAAGTTTATCTCGATCGTGCAGTACAGCGCCGCGACGAGGATCTTCAAGGGCGAGATCGGCATGATCGGCAACGTGCGCTTTGTGGTGTCTACCTTTGCAAAGGTGTGGAAGAACGAGGGCGCCGTCAAGAGCGGCAATGTACACTTTGACGTGTACTCGACGCTGGTGCTCGGCAAGGACGCCTACAAGACCGTGGAGATCGAGGGCGAGGGCATGCACACCATCATCAAGCCGCACGGCTCGGGCGGCACCAGCGACCCGCTGAACCAGAGGGCGACGCAGGGCTGGAAGACGACCCACGGCATCGGCATTACCGGTCAGACCAACATGGTGCGCATCGAGAGCACGGCGACGCTGAACACCGAGACGCAGAACAACTGGGATCTGATTGCGCAGGCGAGAAACGCGAATAACGGCTGATAAAAGGAGGATAAAGCCGCATGGCTAAAAAACAGGAAGCAGAACAGACAGCGGCAGCGGCGGAGAATGCGCTGACAGCGGCAGAGGAAACCGTGACGCTGTCGAAGGCGGCGTTTGAGGAGCTGCTGGCGGACGTTAAGCTGATGAAGGACAAGCTGGCGAACGAGGAGCGTTTGCGCGGCGCGTCCAATGAGAAGCTGCTGGCGGAGCAGGCAGAGCTGGAACGCGTGCAGCGCGAGAACGAGAAGGCGATGGAGCTTGTTGACCTGCATGTGGAGCTTGGCAACATGAGAGGCAGCAAGAACATCGAGGTGTCGCTGAACGGCAAGCAGTATCTGATCCCGAGGGGACAGACGGTGCAGGTGCCGCGCTGTGTGGCGGAGATCGTTGAGAACGCCAAGGTGCAGCGTGACGCGGCGCTGGGCTTGCAGGATAGGCGTGCGGCTGAGCTTGCCCGTCAGGAGCTGGAAATGGCGCAGATGGGCTGACGCTGAAAAGTAAATGTGATTTTGGGAGAGCTGCGGCATGGCTGCGGCTATCCGTTTTTTTGCGTTTTCCTTGGAAAAACGGTTTGACAGGATAGCGCGGCTCGGGCGAACACATGGGTTCGCCCCTACACATATAATCACAATGCATTTTGCAAAACGGGTGTGCTATTCCATTTTTGTTTGAACGCGGCTATACAGGCAATCTACAAATCAAACGTCCGATTCGCGGACTGGGTCAAGCGTCACGCTTGCGAACTGCCCACCGCGGCAGCGGTGTGCCGCCTTTTGGGGTGGGATTTTGGTACAATTAGCATAAGACAGAAAGGATGTGCGGACATGACGGTTGACAAGGTGATTGAAACGATCAAGGCGGTAAAGTGCGGCTATGATGCCGGTGACGAGCAGCTGGTGCATTTTATCGAAACAGCGGAAAACATGATATTGAGCGACATCGTGAGCGGACGCGAGGGAGATGCGGAGATGATGGAGCAATACGGCGGCGCGATCGACCTTGACAGCTACCGCGAACGGGAGCTGTGCGCGCCGAAGCCGTTTGAGGACATCTATATGCAGTACGCCGTGAGTCAGCTTGACCTGTTGGCAGAGGAAGGCGAGCGGTACCTCAACGACATGGCGGTGTTCCGCGACACGTTTATAGACTTGAAGCGCTGGTGGTGGCAGACGAAACGGCAAAAAAGTAATTACAATTATCATTACTGAGAGGTGAAGGTGTATGTTTCCGGAGATCAACCGCCTGCGAAAGGCGAGCACGCATATCAGCCTGTTCCGAGGGCTGAACAGGACGGTGAACACCGGCTTTTCGCGCGTATCGGGCAACGACAGCGCGGTGTTTACGGAGTTTTGCGATATGCAAAACCTGAGCGGCGACGACTATCCGCGGCTGCGGACGCGCAAAAAGCGCTGCACGGCAAGCGGCATGACGGGGATCGTGAGCAATCTTTTGATCGCAGACAACCGCTTTATCTATATGACCGCCGGTGCGCTGCACGTGGGGAGCGAGAGCTACTCCGTTTCTGCGTATGACAGCACAGCGGCAAAGCATGAGCTGGTGCTGTATGGCAACCGCGTGGTGGTGATGCCGGAGCGGCTGGTGTTTGACCTCGGCACAGAGACGTTTGTGCCGATGGATTTTTCCTGCACGACGCAGAGCGTGAGCGCCGCTGAACTGAACGTGGCGACGTATAACACGGGAAAAGCCGCGCCCGGTCAATTACATCTATGAAAAAGCCAGTGGCTTAGAGGATTATTTTAAGCAGACGAATCCGCCGAACGAATATCAAATAGAGGATGTTGTGGAGCCGTGGCAGGATACATATTTTACAAAATGGGTAACCATCAAGACCGGTGAGACGGTGGAAGCACAGGGAGAAAATCCAAGCGGCGTTTACCGATGTACGGATATACTCGAGGGCAAAACCCACAGCATGGATGGACACGAATATCATACATACGGCGATTTGCGCCGTTTTGTGAAAATCGACAACTATTATGTGAAGATCTCGCGCAATGACGGC
>ONEN01000115.1 GCA_900316815.1 uncultured Eubacteriales bacterium
ATGGCGCAGCGGCTCGAAGTGACCCACGCCCTCCGCGATGGCGGCAATCGTTTCTTTGTAGATGATGTTCCCCTTGCCGAAGGTCACCGAAAAGCCGAAGCGCTCCGCAATCAGGCTGCGCAATACCTCCAGCTGGATCTCACCCATCAGCTGCACCTGAATATCGCCGTGACGCTCGTCCCATACCACATTGAGCTGCGGATCCTCCGCCTCCAAAATGCGCATTTTGGCAAGCGCCGTGTGGGCGCTCACGCCGTCGGGGAGCCCCACGCGGTAGGTCAGCACAGGCTCCAGCACAGGCATACCGCTGTTGGACGCCGCGCCGAGCCCGTCGCCCGTGCGCGTGAAGGTAACGCCCGTTACCGCGCAGATGGTGCCTGCCGGCGCCTCGGCGACCGGAGTGTATTTTTCGCCCGAGTAGACGCGGATCTGGTTTACCTTCTCCCCCTTGGTGTTTTTGGCGCTCTCGAGCACCTCCTTGACCCTCAGGCTGCCGCCTGTTATTTTGAGAAAGGTCAGGCGGTTGCCCTGGTTGTCCTCCGCTATCTTGTACACCTTGCCGCCGAACGCCGTCCCATAGGACGGCATACGCGTGAAGCGGTGCAGCCCATTGAGAAATGTCTCCACCCCGCTGAGCTTGAGCGCCGAGCCGAAAAAGCAGGGAAACAGCCGCCGATGCTCAATTGCTGTCATGATGTCGTCGTCGGTGACGGCGTTTTCCTCGTATTTTGCCAGCAGGTTATCGTCGCAGAGCGCGACGCTCTCCCAAAACGCCTCGCTTCCCTCGTCGGTGAAATCAACGCAGGCGTCGCTGAGCTTGCCCCTCAGCTCATTGAGCAGAAAGCCCTTATCCGCGCCGGATAAATCCATTTTATTAATAAACAAAAAACAGGGTACCTCGTACTTTTGCAGCAGCCGCCACAGCGTTTTGGTGTGGCTCTGCACGCCGTCGGTGCCGCTGATGACCAGGATGGCGTAGTCAAGCACCTGCAGGGTACGCTCTGTTTCCGCCGAAAAATCCACATGCCCCGGGGTGTCGAGCAGATAATAGACCGCGCCGCCGTATTGCAGCACCGCCTGCTTGGAAAAAATGGTAATGCCCCTGTCGCGCTCCAGCGCGTAGGTATCCAAAAATGAATCGCGGTGGTCAACGCGTCCCAGTCGGCTGATATTTCCCGAGCAATAGAGCAGCGCCTCGGAAAGCGTTGTTTTTCCCGAGTCGACGTGCGCCAGAATGCCGATTGCCGTTCTTTTCACATTCCGACCTCCTTTATTACGATAGATAGTTCGACTTATTATAACATAATTTGACAAGGGTGTAAATGTGAAATAGAAGGAATAAACCAATTGCCATGTATATCGGGCGGCGAAAAGTGAATGATGAATGTAGGCGTTTTGAAAAGGAGCTGTGAATATGACTGTTAACCCGAGCAGCCGCAGGAACCGCAATCTGCGGCTGAATTTGTTGATATCCTCCCTGCTTTTTGTGTTCGGCGTCAGCTCGCTGGCGGCGTCGGCGGTGTCGCTGGCGGAGGAAAACTTCCTCTTCGCGTTTCGTTACATGACGATGAACGGGACGGTATTTACAACACTGGTGTCGCTCATCATTATCATCGTCTGCATAACGGAAATGGTGACGGGAAAAGCAGTGAAGCTGCGGCAGCTGTACTATCTCAGGCTTTGCTCTGCGGTGACGGAGTGCATTATCGCGGTGGTGATTATGCTGTCGCTCCTCCCCTTTGTGCCGGACAATCCCAACCTGCTCACCTACGATTCCTTCACCATGCATGTGATCATCCCGCTGCTCGCTATCGCCTCGTTTTTGCTGAACCCCCTGCCGGTGGAATCCATGCACCCGCTGCTGCGGCTCAACTGTGCCTGGCTGATCACCCTGTACGCGGCGGTGGTCATCACCATGATATTGCTCGGGCTGATTCCGCAGGATAAAATCCCCTATTCCTTTATGGATTTCCGCTCGCGTCCGCTCGTCTACAGCATTTGTATCGGCTGCTTTGTGTACAGCTTCACCTATGTGCTGTCCGTGTGGCTGACCGACGGCAACAAACGCGTTTCCCGCTTCTGGACAGACGAAAAAAACAGACCGGCTCACTCCGAGTGAACCGGTCTGTTGTGTGCGTTGACTTGTATTATGGCTTGGGAGCGCCGCATCCCGTGCAGAATTTACCCGTGTTCACGGAGCCGCAGCTCGGGCATGTCCAGCCCTGCTGTGCCTGCTGCCGGTTCATCTGCTGCCGGTTCATCTGCTGCCGGTTCATCTGCTGCTGGTTCATCTGCTGCTGATACATAGCCGCGTTCTGCGCGCCGTACATCTGCTGCTGATTCATTTGCTGCTGGTTCATCTGCTGCATATAATCCTGCTGTTGCTGATAGCCTGCTGCTCCCGGCTGCTGACCGTACATCATCTGCTGCGGATTCTGCTGATAGGGCATCTGCTGTCCGAAGCCCTGTTGGAAGCCCTGCTGCACGGGCTGCTGCATGGGCTGCGCGTAGCCCTGCTGCTGTCCGTACATCATCTGTTGCGGGTTCTGCTGATAGGGCATCTGCTGTCCGAAGCCCTGTTGGAAGCCCTGCTGCACGGGCTGCTGCATAAAGCCCTGTTGGAAGCCCTGCTGCATCGGCTGACCGTACATGCCGCCGCTCATACCTCTTCCTCTGAGCGCGGCCACCAGCTCGTTCGCCTGATCCTCCAGGTTGCGGTACTCGTTGGTGTGGCGGCTGTCGGGACGGGTGTCGGACAGTTCAAACTCTATCTCGTTGAAATAGGGAGAGTTCACATCGATATGGACGGTGAACTCGTAGCGGTACTCATAGCGTCTGGGATTATAGGAAACAGATTTGCCCTGCGCGTCCTTCCTGAAAATTTCGGAACGGTGCTCCTCCACATTGTAGCGTGCGCCCGTCACCTGTGAGAGAGCGATGATATCCGCGTTGGCCTCACGGTAATCCCTTTGCCTGCTGACGACAAACTGCTGCTGCGGCTCGTCGATGTATACCTTTGTGCGGTTGCCGAAGGTACGCGTGGGGTTGAAGGAATTGAGCTTTACCCTGTTCTCCTCGCGGTACTGCAGCTGATTTTTAATGTCGCTGACGGTGGATTTCTTTCTTTCCTTAAAAAACGGGGAAAGCTTTTTGACGCATTTGCTGCACACGTTGCCGTCCTCCACCTTGCGGTTGCCGAGCAAACCGATTTTTTCGCCGCAAATGTCGCAGAATTTCTTATCAAACAAACCCATGATCATTCTCCTTACTCTGTCAGATTGACCGCTGTTCTGTGCCAGACAGCCTGTTTATTCCCTATTGTCTGTATTATAGCATATAATTTGTAAGATGTCACTGATTTTTATTGCCAAAAATCCTTTTCTCCAAAAAAGGCGCCGGTGAGCGCTCTCTCCCGCCTAAGGAAACGTTCGTCTTTCAACGCGTTCATCGACGGCGGGAACAGAAGTTTCCAACAAAGTAAAAAAATTAACCCGAACAGTCTGTCCGGGTCAATTATCACAATTATTTTAAGTCATGGTATTCATAATACAGCTCGGGATCGGCGCCTGTCTTGGCTCTGACGAGCTCACGGCAGGTTACGATCTGATAGCCGCGGCTGATCAGCTCGGGCACGATTCTTTCCACCGCGTCGGCAGTGGTGTCGTAAATCTCGTGCATCAGGATGATGTCGCCGTCCTGCACGTTATCCATTACCTCTTTGTAGATGGCGTCGGGGTCTCTGGTTTTCCAGTCGAGGGTATCAACGGACCAGTTATACGCTGCCATTCCCTCGTTGGAGCATTCCTCAAGGATTTCATCGGTAGTCAGTCCGCCCGGAGAACGGAACGCCGTAGGCGCCTGCCCCGTGACTTCCCTGATGGCTTCGCTGCAGCTTGAAATATCCTCCGCCGTCACCTCGTCGCCGTAGTGCTCATGGTCGTAGGTGTGGTTGCCCAGCTCCATGCCGAGCCTTGCCTTGCGCTGCACGTTTTCGGGAAATGCGGTGACAAACTGACCCACCATAAAGAAGGTCGCCTTGGCATTATACTTTTCCAGAACATCCAGAATACGATCGCTGGCATCGTTCGCCAGAGGACCGTCGTCGAAGGAGAGCGCCACCATCGGATGCTCGGTCGCCAAACGCGCGCTGTTGCCCACGGTGCCGTCTGACACACGCACGGAGCGCTCGTCGCTCGGATCGCCGATCACCTTTTCGCCGTCCCTGAAATAGTAGGCGCTGACTCTTACGCCGATCGAAACCTTCGGCGTGAGGGCGGTGATGTTGTACTCCGTCACATCGGTGCGGTCGAGGAAAATGCGGTTTTCCTCGCGGTAATCCTTGCCCATTGTGCGGAACTCAAGGAAGTAGCCGTCCGCCTTGTCATTCGGCTGCCAGCCGACGTGGATGACGCCTGATTCGCTGGAATACATGTCGTTGATGAATTCCTTTTCAAGCTGTGTGTAAATATTTTCCAGCGGAATATAGCTTTTGCTCTCGTTGGTGCCGCTGTATGCTTTCACATAAAAGCTGTAGCATTCCGCCTGCTTTAAGCCGTAAACAATATCGTAGGTGTTTTCGGTGGAGGAAATCTGCTGGTATTCGTCGCTGTCGGGCTTTTTCTGGAACACATGGTAGCCCTCGGCGCCGGGCACGGGATCCCACGCCAGTGTGATACTGAAGTGCGTGACCTCATGAACATGGGTATTTCTGACGGTACCCAGATTGACCTTGCCCAAATAATGATAGGCAAGTACGCCGAACACGGAAAGGAACAACACGGACACGACCACGATCGGAACGATGATAACGCGTTTACGGTTGGTTTTCCATTCCTTCCTGAGCTTTTTCCTTATCTTTTCATTCAGCTTCGGTTCTTTCGCTAGGTGTGCGCGCGACTTAGCGTCGGGATCATACGGATTTTCGGAATCCTGCGGATGCGACAAATCCTTCGGCTGAATGGGTGTACGCTTGATTTTGCGCTTTTTGAAGCCCCTCTTTTCTTTTTTCTCGGGCTGCTGCGCCTCCGCCTCTGCAGGCTTCTGATTCTCAGCTGACTCGGTCTGCTGTACCTTTGCTTCTGTGGGCTTCTGAATCTCAGCCGCTGCCGGCTGCTGAACCGGAGCCGGTTTGCGGAGCTTTACTTCAGTTTGTTCAGGCTTCTGCTCCTGCGCGCCTGCCTGCTGCGGCGCCTGACTCTGCGGTCTCGGCCTGCGCTGTGCGGGCTGCTGCCCCTGCGCGGCTGCCTGTTGGGGCGCCTGTCCCTGTGATCTCGGTCGGCGCTGTGCGGGCTGTTGTCCCTGCGCGGCTGCCTGTTGGGGCGCCTGACTCTGCGGTCTCGGTCGGCGCTGTGCCGGCTGCTGTCCCTGCGCGGCTGCCTGTTGGGGCGCCTGACTCTGCGGTCTCGGTCGGCGCTGTGCCGG
>ONEN01000043.1 GCA_900316815.1 uncultured Eubacteriales bacterium
ACCTACGAGACCAATGAGGAGCTGTATAACATGCTCAAGCAGAGCAACGTCAGCTATGATGTCATCGTCCCCTCGGAGTACATGATCAGCAAGCTGATCAAGGAAAACATGCTGCTCGAGCTCAACTACGACAACATCCCTAACTTTCAGTACATCAACGACAGATTCAAAAAGCTGCCCTGCGACCCCGAAAGCAAGTACACCGTCTGCTACCAGTGGGGCGTGACTGCGATGGTCTATGACAAAACCAAGGTCAAGAACACCCCCACCGACTGGGATGCGCTCTGGGACAAGGACCTGTCGGGTCAGATCCTGATGTTCAACAACAGCCGCGACGCCATGGCGATCGCCATGCAGCAGTGCGGCATCACCCCCTCCACCTTTACCAAGGAGGACGTCGACAAGGCGGCTGAAAAGCTTCAGGAGCAGAAGCCCCTGCTGAAAAAGTACGTCATGGATCAGGTGTTCAACGAGATGGAGGGCGGTCAGAGCGCCATCGCTCCCTACTACGCGGGCGACATCGCGATGATGATGGAGGAGAACGAGGATCTCGCCTACTGCCTGCCCAAGAGCGGCTCCAACCTGTTCTACGACGCCATGTGCATTCCCACCTGCAGCAAGAACAAGGAGAACGCCGAGGCGTTCATCAACTTCATGCAGAAGCCCGAGGTCGCGGCGGACAACTTCAAGTTCCTGCGCTACGGCACCCCTAACGATAAGGCGGTCGAGCTGCTCAGCGACGATCTCAAGGGCAGCGAGCTTTCCTTCCCCAGCGAGGAATACCTCAACAAGTGCTATGTCTTCAGCGACATTGACGACGATGTTTACTCCTACATGCAGGAGAAATTCGTAGAGGTGCAGGCGGGCAAATAAGCTGCTTCGTCTAAGCGCTGCTAAGATATTATACAGATAAAAGCTAAGCTTCCTGTTTATCGTAACCGATAAGCAGGAAGCTTTTTTATGATTCTATTCGATTATCAAACCGGATGGGTCATATTTTTTCTGTCCAACAGCGCGCCGTTGATGCCGATGCGCTCGTTTCTTCTCTTTTCAAAGAAGTCCATCGCCACCTTCGGGAACTGCGCGTAGGACAGCACGTCCTCGGGCTGCTCCAGCCACTCGGCGATCTCGCCTCTGAGCTTATCCAGCTCGGGCTCCAGACGATCGGCAGGTCTGCCGCTGATGATTTCCATATCGCCGCAGATTTTCTTCTGAAAGGCGGGGTCGATCGGCATCGGGGTGGTGCCGTATTCGCCCGCGACCATGCCCTTGAACTCGCGCGTACACATGCTGTAGCGCTCGCCCGTGATGACGTTGAACACCGCCTGCGTGCCCACGATCTGCGAGGTGGGCGTTACCAGCGGCGGATAGCCCGCGTCCTCACGCACGCGCGGCACTTCCTCGAGCACCTCGGTCAGCTTGTCCTCCTTGCCCGCCTGCTTGAGCTGCGACAGCAGGTTGGAGAGCATACCGCCCGGCACCTGATAAATCAGCGCCTTGGCGTCGGTGGCGAGCATTTTGGGGTCGAGCAGACCGCTTTCGATGTATTTATCGCGCAGGGTCATAAAGTAAGCGCGGATTTCCGCCAGCTTTCTGATGTCGAGTCCCGTGTCAAACTCCGTGCCCTGCAGCGCGGCGACCATCGACTCCGTAGGCGCGTGCGAGGTTCCCAGCGCCAGCGGGCTGATAGCGGTATCAATGCCGTCCGCGCCTGCCTCTACCGCCTTGAGCAGACACATGGAAGCAAGACCCGAGGTGTAGTGCGTGTGGATCTGGAGCGGCATTTCGGGAAGCGCCTTCTTGATGGCTCTGACGAGCGACTCGGTGCGCGAGGGCGTCAGAAGCGCCGCCATATCCTTGATACAAATGGAGTGCGCGCCCGCGTCGGCGATCCTCTTGGCGTATTCCACATAGTACGCGTCCGTGAAAACGGGTCCCGTGGTGTAGCTGATGGCAACCTGCGCATGGCCGCCCTCGCGGTTTGCCGCCTTGATGGCGGTCTGCAGGTTCTTGATGTCGTTGAGCGCGTCAAAAATGCGGATGATATCAATGCCGTTGGCGATGGAGCGCTGCACAAGATACTCCACGCAGTCGTCCGCATAGTGGCGGTAGCCCAGCATATTCTGACCGCGGAACAGCATTTGCAGCTTGGTGTTGGGGCAGTGGCGCTTGATGGTGCGCAGACGCTCCCACGGATCCTCGTTCAGAAAGCGCAGGCACGCGTCATAGGTCGCGCCGCCCCAGCATTCCAGCGAATAGTAGCCGATTTTATCCAGTGCGGACAGAATGGGGAGCATATCCTCCGTGGTCATTCTGGTCGCGATCAGAGACTGGTGCGCGTCGCGCAGCGCGGTCTCGGTAATTCTTATTTTCTTTGCCATTTCGGAATTCTCCTTAGTTCAGCGTAATGAGCACTTTGCCCGAATCGACAGCCTCGCCCTTCGACACCTCGATGGTGACAACGGTGCCGTCCTGCGGCGCCTTAACGGGCGTTTCCATCTTCATCGCCTCGATAAACACGAGGTCGTCGCCCGCCTTGACGGACTGACCGGTGGTGACAACCACGTTGACAACCGTGCCGGGCATGGGCGCCTTTACGCTGATATTGCCCACAGCGCCCGCGGGAGCGGCGGACTTCTTCGCTGCGGGAGCGGGTGCGGGCGCAGCCGCGGGTGCTGCTGCGGGAGCGGCGCCTGCGTCGAGCTCCTCGACCTGTACGTCATATGCGGTGCCGTTAACGGTAATTCTCAAGTTTTTCATATTTAAATTCCCCTTTTCAGTGGTTATAGTTTTAGACAGTGCCGTGCTTCTTGGCTACGGTGGGTACGCGCTTGCCTGCCAGCATATCGAGCGCGCTCAGCAGCGCCTCCCGGAGTCCGGCTTCCTCTACGATGCCGTCCACATAGCCGTTCTGCGCCGCGTTATAGGCGGAAAGGTTCTCCTGCGCGAACTGCTCCGCAACAGCCTTCTGCTGCTCAAAGGGCACCTTCATTTTATCGGGCGCCATGATAAAGGCAGCCGCCTCCACGTTGACGGGAGAAATGACGGCGTCCGGATACGCGTACACCACGTCGGCGTTCGCGCCCGTGCCTGCCAGCGCCACATAGGCGGATCCGATGGCCTTGCCCACGACGACGGCAATTTTCACGGTGGTTGCCTCGGCATAGGCGGAGGTCAGCCTGCACGCGGACTTCAGATCCGCAAAGCCGCCGCAGTCTGCAAAGGTGATCACAGGGAGCGAGAACGCGTCGCAGAAGCGCACAAACTTCGCCGCCTTCTCCGCCGACGGTGCGTCAAGCTCCTTGCTGACCGTGCGCACCACGCCGACTACCCTGCCGCCGAGCCGCGCCAGACGGATTCTCGCGGCGTCGCCGAACGCGTCCGCAATTTTGAATTTGGAGCCGCCGTCCACAGTCTTGCTGACAATGCAGTTATGGTCGGCATGTGGCTGCGCTTCCTCGCTCTCGGGAGCGGGCACAAGGTTGTTGGAGGGCAGATAGCACACCAGCTCGCGCGCCTTTGCCGCCGCCTCGGCAGCGTCCTTCACAATCAACGAGGCGGTGCCGTTGGCGGCGTTGGCAGCCGCGTCCGCGTTCTTTCCCGTAACGTCGAGAGAGAGCTGCGCCTCCTCGGTCATGATAACAAAATCTGCGCTCACAGCCGCCAGCGCGTTGGTGCCCAGGCAAACGCCCGTCACAACGGACAGCTGCGGCACCGCGCCGCTGAGCTTTGACACGAGGTTCAGCACCTCGCCGCAGCCCGCGAGCAGCTCGGTTCCCTGCGCCAGTCTGCCGCCCACGCTGTTGTAAAAGCCCACGACGGGCGCGCCCGTTTTCAGCGCGAGCTTATAGAGCTTCTTCAGCTTTGCCGCCTGTGCCTTGCTCATAGCGCCGCCCGCGATGTCGCTGTTCTGCGCGAAGGCGTAAACGGGCAGCCCTTCTACCGTGCCGAAGCCTGCCACGACCTCGGCAAAGCCCTCGCCCGACTTGGCGAAGGCGTCAATTTCACAAAAGCTTCCCCCGTCAAAAAAAGCGGTAACGGTCTGATAGGCGGATGTAGCCGCGATTTCAGCCTGCGCCGCGTAAATTTGATCCATATCCATGTGTTATTCCTCCTATGCCATGCGATAAGGCAAAACTACCGCATGTTAATCATACTCTTTTTATTATACAGCAAACGCGCCGAAAACACAAGGTATTTTTTCCCGAAAGCGGGAACCGATTTCGTCCGATTTTACCTGTTGAATCCATAAAAGCGCCCCGCAAGGGAGCGCTCCGCATAATTATATTAATCTGCCGTTTACCAGCGGGTTCGCCAGCAGGTTTTTGACTTCCTTTTCCGTGAGGTCGCGCCAGTCGCCCTGCTTGAGCATACCCATCTTGACGCCGCCAATCTGTGTGCGGCGCAGACGCGCCACCTCCAGCCCCACGGCCTCGCACATGCGGCGGATCTCACGGTTCTTGCCCTCGTGGAGAATCATCTCCATCACCACGCGGCCCGGCTCCTTGTGGACGACATGCACAATGGCGGGCGCCGTCTTGACGCCGTCCAGCTCCACGCCCGTTTCAAGCTTGATCAGCTGCTCCTCGGTGATGTCGGGGCGCACGGTGACGCGGTAGTATTTATACACGCTGTTGCGCGGGTGCATCACCTTGTTGGCAAATTCGCCGTCGTTGGTGAACACCAGCATTCCCTCGCTGTCCTTGTCGAGTCTGCCGATGGGATACACCCTCTCGCCCACGTTCTGCACCAGCTCGGCAACGCATTTTCTGCCGCGCTCATCGCTCATGGTGGTGATGTAGCCGCGCGGCTTGTTGAGCATGATGTAGCGGTACTTCGCCTTGGGCATGACCACGCGGTTGCCGCTGATCTACACCTTGTCGGCGGCGGTCACCTTGTCGCCCAGCTCGGCGGTCTTGCCGTTGATTTTCACCTTGCCCTGCACGATCAGCTCCTCCGCCTTCCTGCGCGAGGCAATGCCGCACTGTGAGATGAATTTTTGCAGTCGGATCGGTTCATTCTTAGCCATATGTAAAAAATTCCTTTATCTTCTGAAATATATTCCTGCCATCCCGCTGCTCCGCGACGTCCTCCGCTGCAACCAGCGCCACGCTGCACAGCGATTTTTCGCCGCGCGTGTACTCGATCCTGCCCAGCGCCTCGCCCTCTCTGACAGGCGCGTACACAAAGGCGTCGAGGAAAACGGTGCGGCGTATCTCATCCGCGCCGCTGTTTTCCGTCACAAGCGTCACGTCCTTCTCCCCTATCACGGCGACGGTGTCCTGTTCGCCGCCCACACAGGGAATTGTCAGACAAAATTCGCTGTCGGCGCTGTGGTAGCCGCGCAGCCGCTCAAAGCCGTAGTCGCAGAGCGCGATATGGTCGTCCCAGTCGGTTTTATCGTTGAGGGTGACGCAGATCAGCGTCACGCCGTTGCGCCTTGCCGCCGAAACCAGACACCTGCCTGCCGCGGTGGTGTAGCCCGTCTTGCCGCCGATGCAGTCGTTATAGAGGCGCAGCAGGCGGTTGTGATTGTTGTAGGTCACGGTTTTATCGGACGGCTCCGCAAACCGCACGGAGGCGCTTTTCTGATAGGTCAGGTTGGCAAACGCTTCGTTGCGCAGTCCCGCCTGCATCAGCAGCGCGAGATCGTAAGCGGTGGTGTAATGATCGTCGTCGTCCAGTCCGCTCGGCGTGACAAAATGCGTGTTCTCCATGCCGAGCTGCTTCGCGCGGTTGTTCATGTACACGGAGAACTTCTCCGTGCTGCCCGCGATCGCCGTCGCCGCCGCGTTGGCGGCGTCGTTTCCCGAGCACATCATCATGCCCGTCGCCAGATCGCTGAGGCGCACCTTCTCGCCTACCTCCAGGTACATCGAGCTTCCCTCGGCGATCATATCGCGCGTAAAGGTGACGACGCGGTCGTTTTTCGCCGCCTCCTCCAGCGTCAGCAGCGTTGTCATCAGCTTGGTGGTGCTGGCAGGCCTCATGCGCTTGTTTTCGTCCTTCGACAGCACGATGCTTTGGTTCTCCACACAGTACAGCACAAACGCCTCCGCGCCCGTGGCAGGCGCCCCGTCAGCTCTCACGGCAAGCGGAGCAGCCAGCGCCGACACCGCAGTCAGAACAACTGTCAGCACAACAGCGAGCAGTTTTTTCATACGATCACCCCATCGGAGTGTATGCCCGCCGCCGCGCCTTTATGCGTTATTGTTATTGGTCAACGTCGTCAACCGTGATTTCCGAGAAATCGTCGGCGGCGTCCTTCTCTTCCTTTTTATCCTTCTTGAAGAAGCCCTTCACCTTGTCCACCACGTCGGGAACCATGCCGAGCACCTTGTCAATGCCGTCGCCGCCGCCGATGGAAATCAACTTGACGTCGCCCTGATAGACCGTCAGGAAAGCGATAGGCTGAATGGTCACGCCCGCGCCGCTGCCGCCGCCGAACAAATCCTTTTTCTCGTTCTTGGTGGGCAGGTCGGAGCCGCCCGAGGCGAAGCCGTAGCTCACCTTGGAAACGGGGATGATCAGCGTGCCGTCCGCAGAGGTGATGGGCGTGCCGACGATGGTGTCGACGTCTACCATCTCTTTGATTTTGTCCATGGTGATGTTCATTAAGTTACCGATAGGATGTTCCATAGTTAACTCTCCTTCATTTAGCATATTGTCCGTTTGTATGGTTTCCTTACGAGAAGGTTGTTTTCCTCTTTTTAAGCTGATCAACAGCCTGAGCGCCTTGAAGCCGTAGCGGAACACCGCCGCAAACACCCACAGCAGCCGTATGGACGCCGCGATATCCACCGCGTAGTGCGACTCCTCGCCGTTGTTGAAGTTCGGCGCGATATCCACGCCGTAGCGTTTGCACTTAGCCGCCTTCACGAGAATACTCACCGCGGGGTACACCGACAGACAAAAGGTTCCGTACTTTATCGCCGTGTCGCTCGCGTCCTCGCCGCAATAGCAAATGCTGATGTTCAGCCGCCGGATGATCAGGTGGCGGAAAATGCTCTTGAGCATCCCCATCGCCAGCGAAGCCGCCTCGCGGATGAGGTCGATCAGCCATACTATGCCTTTTTCTTTGATCAGGCTCGGCTTTTTCTCCTTGGGCTTTTCCTCTTTTTTCTCCTCTTCCTTGGGCTTCTCGGGTTTCTTCTTCTTTTTCTTTTTCTTCGGCTTGGGCGGATAAACGGGAATCGAGATAAAGCCGACGGTCACCGCCGCCCTGACGTCTCCCTCATAGTCCGCCTTGAAGCCGACGGGGATCAGCAGAAGCAAAACAATAAACAGGACGATTCCGAGCAATACATACAGCCACGTCAAAACCATCCCTCCTGTTTACCTCTGATTCGTCGGCGCTTATGTCAAACGGCAGGATTGTCCTCCGCTTGCTTGCCTTCTGTCTCCTTGCCGTCCGCCGTTTCTTCCTTGGGTTCCTCGGGAAGCGGCGGCAGCTCCTCGGGACTACTGATATTAAAGCAGCGCAGGAAATTTTCCGTTGTGCCGTACAGCAGCGGTCTGCCCGGCAGCTCCAGCCTGCCCTTTTCCTCAATCAGATCCTTGGAGGTCAGGCTGCCGATGACGCCGCTGCAGTCCACGCCGCGCACCTGCTCCACAAATGCCTTGGTGACGGGCTGGTTATAGGCAACCACCGCCAGCACCTCCAGCGCCGCCTGTGACAGCGGCGTGTTGCGGCGCAGATCCATGACGGTGCGTATCTGCGGCGCGTATGCCTTGCGCGATACCATCTGGTAGCTGTCCTTCAACTTTATTATCGTTATGCCCCGGTCGGCGTCGTTATATGCCTTGGCGAGCGCTTCAATGTGCTGCCGCGCCTCGTCGGCGGTCACGCCGAGCGCCTGCGCGATGCGCCCCGTCTCGACGGAAGCGCCGCTCGCGAATAATATCGCCTCTATGGCGGCGGAATAATTAACGGTCTCTCCGTTAGTCGCTTCACTCATCGGATGTCTCCCTGTCTCTCTCAATCATATGGACAACGGCGTTTTCGCCCGTGCCCTCAATGCGGATGCGCTTGCCCTTTACCAGCTCCAGCGTCGCCAGAAAGGTAGCGACCAAATCGCTTTTGCCCTCGCAGGTCTCAAAAATCTCGTGGTATTCCAGCCGCTTGCCGTGCCACAGGCGGCGCATGAGCTGGATGATCTTACTGTTAACCGACACGATTTTATGCGCCACAATGCCCGAAAACGCCTGCTCGGGAGGCGGCAGCCGCCGCTTGCCCCTGCCCACGGCGCTGATATACGCCTTGGCGATGGTTTCGGGCGGATGGCTGCGGTTGTAGGTCATGTCGTACTCGACGGGCGAAGCCGCGCGGAAAAAGGTGTCAAAGTCATAAATCGTGCCAAGCTTGGCGGCGATCTCACGGCATACCGCGTATTCCAGCAGCTGTCCCGACAGCTCTTTTTTCAGCTCCTCAGCCTCTTCCTCATATTTTGGCAGCAGCATCACGGATTTGATATACACCAGACGCGACGCCATAGTCAGGAACTCGGAGGCGATGTCCATCTGATTTTCCTGCATACGGGTAATCTGCTCCATATACTGGTCGAGCAAATCGGCAATTTGTATGTCGTAAATATCTATTTTGTTTTTGGAAATCAGAGTGAGCAGCAGGTCAAGCGGCCCCTCAAAAACGGGCAGCTTGTATTGCAGTTGTTGCGTTTCCATCGTCGTCCCCGTCCGTTACTTAATGAACTGGAACGGCAGACCCGCCACCCAGGACAATCCCGCATAAAGCCAGTGCGACAAAAATGACATCACGCCCGAAAACGCACCGCTCCACAGAAGGGCAAACAGAGCGATAAAAAACATGTTCTGATAGCGGTAGAAGAAGTTGACTGCCTTATCGGGCAGGAACAAAAACAGCACCTTGGAGCCGTCGAGCGGCGGGAAGGGAATGATATTAAAGACTGCCAGCGAAACGTTCGCGCTGATGTAAAAGCTAAGGAAATAGAAAATCGGCGTAGGATTCATCGGCTGACCGTTAAAAAAGTACTCGGCAAGCAGAGAAGGATTCAGGAACCCGATCAGATTAAAAAGCAGCATTCCGACCAACGCTGCCAGACAGTTGGAAACGGGCCCCATAACGGCGGTTATCGCCATGCCGAGCTTGGGATTTTTAAAATAGCGGGAATCGACGGGCACCGGCTTTGCCCAGCCGAAGCCGAACAGCAGCAGCATCAGTGCGCCGATGGGATCCACATGGCTCAGCGGATTAAGTGACAGCCTGCCGCGGTTCTTAATGCCCTTGTCGCCCAGCCAGTAAGCGGTCTGCGCGTGCGCCCACTCATGGAAGGGCAGGATCAGAAATATGAGGAGCAAAACGGCAATGATCTCGCCGAAAATCTGCTCCATAGTGAATTTTCCGGAAAATAATGTTAGAAGCATAGGGGCCTCCTGTTGACAGATTGATACTTAGTATATATTATATAACAAACGGGAGGAAAATACAAGATAAAAATAAGTTAAGAAATTTTCAAAAAAGACTTGCATTTTTCCGCGTTTTCTGTTATTATAACAAAGTTAGGAAAATAATTCGATTCAGCTAAGGAGGTGCAGACGCATGGCAAAATGTGAATTCTGCGGTAAGGATGTAAAATTCGGTATCAAGGTTTCTCACTCACACAGACGTTCCAACAGAACATGGAAACCCAACGTACAGCGTGTTAAGGCTATCGTTGACGGTTCACCGAAGCGCGTGTATGCATGCACCCGTTGCTTGCGTTCAGGCAAGGTTACCAGAGCTAACTAATATGCTTACATCTGAGAGGGCTGTTTCGGCAGCCCTTTTTTCTTTCCAAATTTTTAATAGTTTAAGTCGGGCAGACAAGGCGGTTAATCAACCAACCTGTCTGCCCGACCTTAGTTTTCCATTGTCAATTATCAATTTTCCATCTATCCAACCCGATCGAGCGTGACGCCCGACCCCGTTCGCGCAACTAATGTTGGCAGCAGCTTTACCACCCATTCCCGCGCTATAATGCAGCATTAGCAAAAGGCGTTTCAAAATGCACTCTATCCAAAGCCGCATTGAGAGCCGAGGCACGCTGCCTAGTCGTTGTAGATGTCGCGCTTGCGCATGACAAAGAGGATGGTGGAGCATACCAGAAGAATCACCAAAATCAGCAGAGCGATATACCAGGTGCCTGTGTATAGCAGCGGCTCGTCTTCCTTTTTCTCAGGTTCGCGCGGCTTGGGCGCCGCCGTTGTCCCCTGTGTGATTTCCGTCGGCTGCTGTGTGGTGGGGGGCGATATGGTAGTCGTGGTCGCTTCATCGCCCGATGCCGGCTTGACGGCGGCTTCGCTGAAGGTGGAGGGGGTGATGGTAGTGTACTTGGACACCTGCACCTTCTTGGTCCTGCTGTTTTTCAGAACCTTTTCATTGGCAACCAGCACAGTCTCTCTGCCGGTCATGGAGTAGCCCGTCTGCGGGTCGGGCTCCGACACAACCAGGTCGTTTACCGACAGGTCAACCTTGGTGATTTCCGAATCCTCGGGAGTAAATTCCGGAACGTCAAACACCAGCTGCACAAACGCCGCCTCGGAAGAGGTATAATCGAACATGTTCATATCCGTGGAATTGTAACGGATGACGCCCTTCTTGGAATCAACGCTCATTACCGCGTCATTCTTCATGATCGGGCAAATAGCGGCAAGCGTGTTTTTCTTCGGGTCAAGCGTCAGCAGCTCCGCGTCGTAGCGCAGCGTCCAGTCAACCGACAATAGGCGCCTATTGGATTTCATCATATAGACAACGGTGACCTCGCGCGTAAATTCATTATATTCCGCGTCGATCCTGCCGAAATAGTTGGAAATCGCCGAAACCGAGAGCACGGGAAACTTCGCCTTGGATACAGTCGCCGGAGGCTCTGTGGTAAGCGGCTCGGAGGGACTGCTGCCGTAAACCGGATCCTGCGACGCGTCGGGCTCCGTCAGAACGATCTCCTCTGTCTCCTCCTCGGGCAGTGACTCGCCCAAGGCGCACAGACAGGAGGATAGTATGATTGAGACTGTGATAAGGAGAGTCAAAAGAAACCCAAAAGCTTTTTTTGACAAGCTTCACACCTCCCTTTGCAATCAATGAGTTATATATCATATAGTATAATACAAAACCCCCAAAAATGCAACCCCACCCGCGTGTCGCCCACGGAAATCAATTTTGACAACGGAATGGCTTACAAAATGCCGCAAAGCGGCAATTCATGTGCCTCGGGCACAATTCATTACGCAGTAAATTCATGTTGCGCAGCAACAATTCATTCCTGTGTCGACGCCGGAAAATCCTTTCATCGTTTTCGATAACAAAAACCTTTGATTCAGGAATGAATA
>ONEN01000119.1 GCA_900316815.1 uncultured Eubacteriales bacterium
GGCGGTTTGATTGGCTGCGAAGAAATCGCTGACCTGTTCTATGCACGGCTCCGACGCGAATTGCGAGAGGAGCTGCGCCTCCTGCAGAAAGCTGTCCCGTCCGCTCAGATAAAGCGGCTGCAGCGCTGTCGCGACAGGCAGTGCGCCATACCCCGACGGACTGCGCGCGGCAACGCCCGACGGGAAATATTCCGTGATAACAACGCGGGCATTGCGCGTCAAATCCAAGCCCGCGTAGCGGATGCCGAAGCTGTTCTCGTCGTCGTAATTGCCCACGAGGTACCGCCCGTTCAGTTGGGCGCCCGCTTTCAGATGATAGGACAGGTTCGGCTGCTCCAAAGCGCCGCCGCAATAGGGACAGCGCCTGTGATTCGATTGTATTTCCGCCATACAGTGATAACAACGCATGTTCTCACTCCCTGTTTTGGTTGACGACCTCGTTGAAGCTCTTGGCGAGCTTTTCATCGTTGGTGGCTATTATGTCAGCTCTGTTCGTATATTGCCAGCGCCTGTTCGCCGTTGCGGAGGATTTCGTCCTTGAGCGCGTCCAGGCTGCCAAATTTTTTCTCGGGACGGATAAAGTCCAGCAGGCGCACGTCGGCGGTTTCGCCGTAGATTTCGCCGCCCCTGTAGGCGGGCATCCATGTTTCCCACAGCGGAGTTGTGCCGCCGACGGTCGGCTTGACGCCGATATTGGTCACGCCGCCGTAGCGTTCGCCGCTCTCGAGCGTCACCTCGGACGCGTACACGCCGAATTTCGGCACCACCAGTCCCTTGGTGAGCGGCTGGTTGATGGTGGGCGCTCCCAGCTCATGGCCGAGGTGCCTGCCGTGGCGGATGACCTCCCGCACGCCGAAGCGGCCGCACAGCAGCTCGTTGGCGCGGCGCACGTTGCCCTCGGCTATCAGCCGCTTGATCAGTGTGGAGCACACCACATCCTCCCCGTCCTTCTCGGGCGGTGCCACCGTGAGCGCTACGCCGAACTCGTCGCAGAGCGTCTGCAGCAGCGCGGTATCGCCCGCGGCGTGTTTGCCGAAGCGGTAGTTGAAGCCGCAGAACAGCGCCCCGGCGCGCAGCGTATCCACCAGAATTTTCTCAAAGAATTCCCGCGCGGTCAGGTGCTTGAGGGCGCGGAAATCCGCAAAGCAAACGTGCTCAATGCCGATTTGCGCCATGGCGTTCAGCTTGTCCGCCTGCGTCATCAGCGACGGGTTCTCCGCTCCCGCGATCACGCTTTTGGGGCTTTCGGCAAAGGTCAGGCAGACGGGCAGCAGCCCGTTCTCCCGTTCACGCGCCGCGCCGCCGAGCACCCTGCGGTGACCGCGGTGGACGCCGTCAAAATACCCCAGCGCCACAGCGGTGGGACTTGTTTCGGGTAATAATGTTTCAAATGTCCGCATAGCTTTGTATGTCCTTACAGCTTGCCGCCCTGCCACAGCGCGGCGGCTTTCAGCACGGCGATTTGCGTTTTCGCGTCAAACACGCGGTTATTGAGCACCATCTCCGCCGCCTTGATCACGGGGATCTTCTCTACGTTGAGGAACTCGCCCTCGTCGGGCATAGCGTCCCCCACCGCCTTCACGCGGCAGGCATACAGATGGATGATCTCGTCGGTATAGCCGGGAGAGGGATAAACCTGACCCAGCGAAACATAGCTGTAGCCGACCGCTCCCGTTTCCTCCAGCAGCTCGCGCTTGCCGTTTTCCAGCGGCGTGCTGCCCTTTTCCAGCTTGCCCGCGGGCAGCTCGAGCACTACCTCGCCGTAGGGATAGCGGAACTGCCGCACAAACAGCATATTATTATCGTCGTCAATCGCCGCCACACAGACGCCGCCCGGATGGCGCACCACCTCGCGCAAGGCGCGGCTGCCGTCCTCCAGCTCTACCTCGTCGTGAATGACGTGCAGGATTTTGCCGTTGAAGATATCCTTTGATGAAAGTGTTTTTTCCGTTAACTGCATATTTTTACCTCCGAAAGGGTGATAGGTTGGTTTATCCCGATTATCTCAGTCAAGTCAAAGCTGTCCGCCGTCTTGCGGAACAGCGGCGCGTCCGCGTCCGCGTCATCGGCAAAAGCCTCTGCGGACGGAATATCTACGCCGTTATCTGCGGCGGCGCCAACGGCTGCCGTCCGCTGATTGCCGCGGGGTTCCACGGCATGGAGTGGCTCACCGTAGCGGCCGCGCTGCGCTATGCGCGGGAATGCGCCGCCGACGCCGTTATCGTGCCCTGCGTCAATCCCGACGGCGTGGAAATCGCCCTGCACGGCGCTGCCGCCGCCTGTCATTGGCAGCCGTTTGTCGCCGCCACGGGAGACGCAGCCCGCTGGCAGGCAAACGCGCGCGGCGTGGATATCAATCACAACTTCAACGCGGATTGGCACAACGTGAAACGCCGTGAGCGTGAAGCCGGCATCACCCGTCCCTGCGCCACGCGGTTCGGCGGCTCTCGCCCCGAAAGCGAGCCCGAAACACGCGCCCTGACGCGGCTCTGCCGTCATAAGCATATCGCGCGCGTCCTCGCCCTGCACAGCCAGGGGCGTGAAATCTATTGGGATTTCGGCAGCTGCACGCCGCCCGGCTGCCGCGCCCTCGCCGAAGCGATGAGCGCCGTGAGCGGCTACGCAGTGTCCTCTCCCGCGCCGACGGCAACGGGAGGCGGCTTCAAGGATTGGTTCATCGCCGCCTTTCACCGCTGTGGCTTCACCGTAGAAATGGGACTCGGCAAAAATCCCCTGCCGCCCGAACAGCTCGCGACGGAATATCCGCGCGTCAAAGCGCTGCTGGACGTTTTTGTCCGCGGCTGATCAGTTCTGTTTTTTGACGATCTTATATTCATCATAGAGCTGAAAATAATGACAGCTCTTCATACTCTGCGTGAGGAACTTTTCCATTTCGTCCTCGTCAAGGTTCACGTCGCAGTAGTCGCCGAATTCATCGTCGGCGACGTAGTGCGCGCACTGCTCACACATATCCATAGTCTTCTCTCCCGCGCGTCAGTTGGCGCCGTACTTGTTATAGCCGAAGGGCTGATAGTTCTCCAGCTGCTCCCACGCCTCCTCAATGCTCGAGGCGACGGTATAGAGGCGGTGAACCTTCTCGGACATAAAGTGCTGCGCCACCGACTGCTCCATCATATCCAGCATGGGGTCGTAAAAACCCAGCGTATTGAGGATGATGATCGGCTTGCTGTGCCTGCCGAGCTGCTTGAGGGTGATCACCTCAAAAAATTCCTCGAGCGTGCCGATACCGCCCGCGCAGATGATAAAGGCGTCCGCCTTTTCCTCCATCAGCGCCTTGCGCTCGCGCATGGTAGGCGTGAGGATCAGCTCGCCGTAATCATCCGTGAGCACGTTTAAATCCACAAAAAAATCGGGGCTGATGCCCAGCAGCGCGCCGCCCTTGGCACGCACGCCGCGCGCCACCGCGCCCATAATGCCGTAACAGCCCGCGCCGTACACAACGCCGCAGTCATGCGCGGTAAGAAAACCGCCCAGTTCCTCGGCAACCGACAGATAAGCGGGGTCGATTGCCTCACTGGACGAACCGAAAACACAAATTTGCCTCATAAACATAAACCTCTATTCATAATTTCTGATGAGTGAAATCACTTTTCCCAGCACAACGACGTCCTCCACGATGATCGGCTCATAGTTGTCATTCTCGGGCTGCAGGCGATAGCAGCCGCCCCACCAGCGCCACCACGATTTCGCCGTCTTGGGCGACGGGCGTGCGGTTCACAATGACAATGTCGTTATCGTAAATGCCTGCCTTGATCATACTCTCGCCCTGAATGCGCAGGGCAAACAGCTCCCGACCCCTGTGCAGCTGCTCGCTGACAGGCACATAACACTCCACATCCTCGTTGGCGACGATGGGCAGGCCTGCTGCCACCTTGCCGAGCACGGGAACGTTAAAATTCTTTTCCTCGCCCGTTATCCGTATGCAGCGGTTAACGCCGTGCTCGCGGAGGATAAGCCCCTTCTCCTCCAGCGCGTTGAGGTGATGGTGAACCGTGGAGGTAGAGCGAAGCCCGACCCGGTCGCAGATTTCACGCACCGACGGCACACGTCCCTGCTGCGAGCAGTCCTTGAGGTAATTGAGTATCTTTTGTTGATTTTTACTTAACGTGGTCATAACGACACCTGCCTTTTGTTCTTGCCGCGATAAACCCGCAGCGGGAAGCCCGGTCGGATCAATAAACGCAGCGTATATTGCTGCTCATCCCTTTCGGAATACTATGCGTTTATTATACCACACTATTATGCGGAAATGAAACATTTGTTCAAAATATTTTAAAAATAAACATAAAAAGTTCAGTATACTTTCAACTTGACTTCACACAGTTTTCATAAAAATATTGTTTAATATAACCGTACTCAAAAGATGGAACCGCAACCGTCGAGTATATTGTTCTACCCTCCTCAATATGGGCCGACGCAGAGGCTCATATTTGTACCCCTCATTTTTTACAGACAAAAGCAGTGAGCCGTGTATCGAAAGATACACGGCTCATTGCTCGTTGCCACGAGGGGGCAGTGCGGCTTTGGAAAAGTCGGTTTGACAAAACGTCGGACAAACGCCGCGTCATAACGCGGGAATAAACGGTTAAGTTGCTGTCAAACGTTGCTTGCGCGGCCGGGTGCCCCGGCTGTCAGTGCGCCTATGGAAGGAACAGCATATAAACAACGTCGGACTAACGGCGCGGTAAAGCGTGGGAGTAAGAGGTTAAGTTTTTACTAAACGTTGGTTGCGCGGATTGGCTCCCGCGACACGCGGGCGGGCAGACAGGGATGTTCAAAAACAAACCCTGTCTGCCCGGTTTTATTTTATATCAGATTTTTAATACGCCGTCATATGGCTGATCGGCTGTAGCTTATATCGCCTTGATATCGGTGTCAAACGCGTCGTCGTCCTCCGATTCGGAGCCCTCGAGCGTTACGCCCGCGTAGCGCGGCATACCGGTACCGGCAGGAATGACCTTACCGATGAGTACGTTCTCCTTCAGGCCTACCAGCGGGTCGATCTTGCCCTTGATGGCAGCGTCGGTGAGCACTCTGGTGGTTTCCTGGAAGGACGCGGCGGACAGGAAGCTGTCCGTTGCCAGCGCCGCCTTGGTGATACCGAGCAGCATCTGCGTGAAGGACGCGGGCTTGATGCCCAGCTCGCCCTCGGCAATGCGCTTCCTGATCTGCTCGTTCTCATAGAGCACGTCGTTCTTGTCGTACATCTGACCCGACATAAAGCCCGTGCTGCCCGCGTCTTCAACCTTGACGCGGCGCATCATCTGACGCACGATAACCTCGATGTGCTTGTCGTTGATTTCAACACCCTGTAAGCGGTAGGTGGACTGCACCTCGGAAATCAGGTAGTTCATAACCGCCTCGGAGCCGAGAATGTCGAGAATGTCGTGGGGATTCAGCGCACCGTCGGTGATTTTGTCACCCTTCTTGATTGCCTGACCCTCCGCCACTCTCACGCGGAAACCGAAGGGAATGAGGTAGGTCTTTTCCTCGCTCGTTTCGGGATTGTACACGACTGCGTGACGTGCGCCCTTGATTTCCTCAAAGCGCACCACGCCGTCGATTTCGGTCATGATTGCGAGGCTCTTGGGCTTTCTCGCCTCAAACAGCTCCTCAACACGCGGCAGACCCTGTGTGATATCCTCACCGCCCGCGACGCCGCCCGTATGGAACGTACGCATGGTAAGCTGTGTACCGGGCTCGCCGATGGACTGCGCGGCGATGATACCCACCGCTTCACCGACGGTGACGGGCTGGCGGTTCGCCAGGTTCGCGCCGTAGCATTTGCGGCACGCGCCGTGCTTGGCGCGGCATTCCAGTACGGAGCGGATCTTCACGCTCTGCGCGCCGGAATTGCAAATGATGTCGGCTTCCTTGTCGCCCATCATGGTGTTCTTGGAAACGAGCACGTTGCCGTTCTCGTCGCAGAAATCGTCGAGCAGGAAGCGGCCGATCAGTCGCTCGTGCAGCGGCTCGATAACGTTGTTCTCGCCCACCTTGATGTCGAAGATCTCCAGACCCTCGGTGGTGCCGCAGTCCTCATCGCGGATGATGACCTCCTGCGAAACGTCTACCAGACGGCGGGTCAGATAACCCGAGTCGGCGGTACGCAGCGCGGTATCGGCAAGGCCCTTACGGGCGCCGCGCGACGAAATGAAGTATTCCAAAATGTTCAGGCCTTCACGGTAGTTGGCTCGAATGGGAATTTCGATCGTCTTACCGGAGGTGTTCGCAATCAGTCCGCGCATACCTGCGAGCTGACGGATCTGGCTCATGCTACCACGCGCACCGGAGTCAGCCATCATGTAGATCGGGTTGTAGCGGTCAAGGTTGCGCTGCAGCGCGTTGGTAACGTCGTCGGTCGCCTTGTTCCAGACGCGGAGGATCTCCTCGTAACGCTCCTCATCGCTGCGCAGACCCATCATGTACTCTTCGCGGATGGCGTCTACCTCTTCCTCCGCCTTTGCGATGATCGCCTTTTTCTCGGGCGGGATCACCGCGTCGCATACCGCGACGGTGAGGGCGCCGATGGTGGAGTATTTATAGCCCTGCGCCTTGATTTCATCGAGCAGGACGCTCGTGCGCGCAGTGCCGTGCGTCTTGATAGACGCGTCTATAATCTTTTTGAGTCCCGACTTGCCCACAAGGAAGTCAACCTCAAATTTAAAGCGGTTTTCGGGGATGCTTCTGTCCACAAAGCCCAGGTCCTGCGGAATGGGATTGTTGAAGATGATTTTGCCGATGGTCGTGTCCACGATGCCCGACTGCATCACGCCGTCGATTTCCATTTCGCGGCGCACCTTGATTTTGGAGTGCAGCTCGATGACGCCTGTCTGGTACGCCATCATCACCTCGTCCACATTGCGGAACACCTTGCCCTCACCGCGCTCGCCGTCCTTGTCGAGGGTGAGGTAGTAGGAACCGAGAATCATATCCTGCGTGGGAACCGCAACAGGCTGGCCGTCGGAGGGCTTGAGCAGGTTGCCCGCCGCCAGCATCAGGAAGCGCGCTTCCGCCTGTGCCTCTGCGGACAGCGGAACGTGAACCGCCATCTGGTCGCCGTCGAAGTCGGCGTTGAACGCGGTACATACCAGCGGGTGCAGCTTGATGGCGCGGCCCTCAACGAGCACAGGCTCAAACGCCTGAATGCCCAGACGGTGAAGGGTTGGCGCGCGGTTGAGCATGACGGGATGACCCTTGATGACAACCTCCAGCGCGTCCCAGACGGAATCCTTGGCGCGCTCAACGGCCTTTCTGGCGGATTTGATGTTCTGCTCCGCCTTGGTCTCGACCAGGCGCTTCATAACGAAGGGCTTAAACAGCTCCAGCGCCATCTCCTTGGGCAGACCGCACTGGTACATCTTCAGCTCAGGGCCGACGACGATAACCGAACGGCCCGAGTAGTCAACACGCTTGCCGAGCAGGTTCTGACGGAAACGTCCCTGCTTGCCCTTCAGCATGTCGGAGAGGGACTTCAGCGCACGGTTGTTGGGACCCGTTACGGGTCTGCCGCGTCTGCCGTTGTCAATCAGGGCGTCAACGGACTCCTGCAGCATACGCTTCTCGTTGCGGATAATGATTTCCGGCGCGTTCAGCTCGAGGAGCTTTTTCAAGCGGTTGTTGCGGTTGATCACGCGGCGGTACAGATCATTGAGATCGCTCGTCGCGAAGCGGCCGCCGTCAAGCTGTACCATCGGGCGGATATCGGGGGGAATGACGGGAACGACGTCGAGGATCATCCACTCGGGGCGGTTGCCCGAAAGGCGGAAGCTCTCTACCACGTCGAGGCGCTTTAAGAGGCGGATACGCTTCTGTCCCGAAGCGGACTCCAGATCCTCGCGCAGCTGCGCGGAGAGCGCCTCGAGGTCGATCTCCTCCAGCAGCAGCTTGATGGACTCGGCGCCCATGCCTGCCTTGAAGTCGTCCTCATACTTCTCGCGCATGTCGTTGTATTCTGTTTCGGAAAGGCACTGGTACTTCGCCAGGTCACGGCAGTCGCCGGGGTCGGTGACGATGTACTGCGAGAAATACAGCACGTTCTCGAGCACCTTGGGAGAGATGTCCAGCATCAGCGCGATGCGGGACGGAATGCCCTTGAAATACCAGATGTGCGACACGGGCGCCGCCAGTTCAATGTGACCCATGCGCTCGCGTCTCACCTTGGAGCGGGTGACCTCTACGCCGCAGCGGTCGCAGACCTTTCCCTTGAAACGGATTCTTTTATATTTGCCGCAGTGACACTCCCAGTCCTTGGTGGGTCCGAAAATGCGCTCGCAGAACAGACCCTCACGCTCGGGCTTGAGTGTGCGGTAGTTAATGGTTTCGGGCTTTTTGACCTCGCCGTAAGACCACGCGCGAATCTGCTCGGGGGAAGCAAGTCCGATTTTAATGGAATCAAAAACGTTGTTATCAATCATGTAACTTCCTCCTTATAATTCGTCGGTGCCGAAATCGTCAAAAAGGTCAAAGTCGTCGTATTCCTCATCGGCAAGCGAATCGTCATACATATTGTCCTCCTCGCCGCCCTCGTCGAGCACATAGCCGTCCATGGAGGTGACAACGTTGTCCTCGTCGAAGTCGGTAGCCGCTGCATCCGCGATTTCCTCGTCCTCGTCAAACTTCTGCTTGATGTCGATTTCCTCGCCCGCCTGGTCAAGCACGCGCACGTCGAGAGAGAGCGACTGCAGCTCCTTGATCAGTACGCGGAACGACTCGGGAATGCCCGGGGTCGGGATGTTCTGACCCTTGACGATGCTCTCGTAGGTCTTGACGCGGCCAACCACGTCGTCGGACTTGACGGTCAGGATCTCCTGGAGCGTGTAAGCGGCGCCGTAAGCCTCCAGCGCCCACACCTCCATCTCACCAAAGCGCTGTCCGCCGAACTGCGCCTTACCGCCCAGCGGCTGCTGGGTAACAAGGGAGTAGGGACCCGTGCTTCTGGCG
>ONEN01000121.1 GCA_900316815.1 uncultured Eubacteriales bacterium
ACAGATAACCCACATCGCCGTTGCCGCGGTCTGCCGCCATGGTGTAGCCTGTGAGGTCGTTGGTGCCGATGGAGAAGAAATCCGCCTCCTTGGCGAGCAAATCGGCAATAACGCCCGACGCGGCGGTCTCGGTCATAACACCGACCTGAATATTCTCGTCAAACGGAATGTCCGACGCTCTGAGGTCAGCCTTAGCCTCCTCCACCAGCTCCCTGCCGGCGCGCAGTTCTTCGACAGCCGTAATCAGCGGGAACATAATGCGGATATCGCCAAACGCGCTGGCGCGGAGAATCGCCTTGATCTGCGATTTGAACATATCGCGGTTCTTCAGGCAGTAGCGGATCGCACGGAAGCCCATGAAGGGATTTTCTTCCTTGGCAAGGCCGAGGTAAGGAATCTCCTTGTCGCCGCCGATGTCGAGGGTACGGATGATAAGGGGCTTGCCCTTGAGAATCAGGCTTGCCTGCTTGTAAGCGTCAAACTGCTCGTCCTCGGTGGGAAGCTGGTTCCTGTCCATGAACAGGAACTCGGTGCGGAACAGACCGACGCCTTCGCCGTCTGCCTCCACTGCCTTGGCAGCGTCCTTCGGCGTGCCGATGTTGCAGAACAGCTCGTATTCAATGCCGTCGGCGGATACGGTCGCCTTACCCCTGAGCGTTTCCAGCTCGCGGCGCTCACGCAGGAACGCGTCGCGCTTGGCGGTATATTCGCCCACCTGCTCCTCCGACGGAGCCGTAATGACGTCGCCCTTGCCGCCGTCCACAATAATCAACTCACCGCTCGAAAGCTGGGTCACCGCGTTCGGAACGCTGAGCACGGCGGGAATTTCGAGAGCGCGCGCCAGAATGGCGGAGTGCGAGGTCTGGCTGCCCGTCTCGGTGACGATGCCGACAATATTTTCCTTCTTAATGCCCGCGGTCATGGAGGGAGTCAGCTCGTGCACTACCAGCACAGTGCCTGCGGGCGCGTCGCTGATTTTGACCTCCTGCACACCCATCAGAATGCCGATAACGCCGTCGCGGATGTCGCGCACGTCTGCCGCGCGCTGCATGGTCAAATCGTCTCCCGTCGCGGAGAACATATCAATAAACATCTTGCAAACCTGGTCTACCGCTGCCTCGGCACACTGATTTGCCTTGATGAGGTTTTCAATTTCGCCGCCCATGAAGGGATCGCGGATGATCGCGATGTGTCCCTCGAGGATTTCGGCTTCCTTGTCGCCCGTGGACTGACGGATGGCGTCCGCCTGCTCCACAGTGTTGTCGCAGAATTTGTCAACCGCCGCGCGGTAACGCTCCAGCTCTGCCTCAACGTCGGTTATTTCCTTTGGCGTGTATTCCAGCGACTGCTCGGCGATAATCATTACTCTGCCGATGCCGATGCCGTCGGACGCGCCGATACCTTTCAGCATGTGAATCACCTCTTTGGTTCCGTTATTTCCTCAATTGAGTTCAGGGAAGCGGCAGCCGCCTCCCTGAATCCCGTCGTTATTCTTGTAATGCTTATTCGCCGAGTCCGCTTTCGATTCTCTCAACAGCGTCCGCCAGCGCCTCGTTCTCGTCGGGGCCGTCGCAAACCAGCTCGATTTCGCTGCCGCACTTAATGCATGCCGCGATGATGTTGAGCAGGCTCTTGGCGTTGTAGTTGTTGCCGTTGAATTTAATGGTGACGTTGGAAGCGTATTTTCCCATTGCGGTCGCGAAAACGGAAGCCGGACGCATGTGGAAGCCCTGTGCGTTAACGAGTGTTACTTTCTTGGATACCATAAGACATTTCTCCTTTTATTATTTTGATTATATTATTTTCCATTTTCATGCGGGAGCCCTCAAAGGGGCTCCCTTCTTTATATAATTTTTATAGTGGATAACCGTTGATTATGTATTGTCCTTGACGGGTCTTTTCAGGATAGCCAGCAGCAGCATACCGACTGCCGCACCGATAACCAGTGCCAGGAAGTACATCAGAGGATTGCCGATGGTAGGAAGCACAAAGATACCGCCGTGAGGAGCCTTCAGGGTGCAGCCGAAAAGTGCGGACAATGCGCCTGCGCAGGCCGAACCTACCAGACAGCTGGGGATAACCTGCAGGGGATGACCTGCAGCGTAGGGAATCGCACCCTCAGTTACAAATGACAGACCCATGATATAGTTTACGGGACCGCTCTTTCTTTCCTCGGGAGTCCAACGGTTGCGGAAGATAGTGGTAGAAAGCGCAATGGCAATCGGAGGAACCATACCGCCGATCATAACCGCCGCCATAATCTTAAACGCGGGGTTGTCGGGTTCCTGGGTTTTGAGCGCTTCGGTCAGAAGAGCGGTGGCGGTAACATAAGCAGCCTTGTTGAAGGGACCACCCATGTCGATAGCCATCATGCCTGCAAGCAGGGCGCATACGGGAATAAGCAGCGCGGGCTGACCTGCCATCCAGTTTATGCCGTTCTTCAAGCCGTCATTGATAATGCCCATGAAGGGGTTGACCGCGCACATCATGACACCGACAATACCCAGACCCGCCAACGGATAGAGAAGAATCGGTTTGATGCCTTCGAGCGCGTGAGGCAAATGTTCGCAGGCTTTTTCAAATAGCTTGAGCAGCCAGCCAGCCAGGAAGCCGGCAAGAAGAGCGCCGAGGAAGCCGGAAGGAATGGCGCCGTCTGCGGAAGGATTCGTGAAGGTTGCGCCCGACGCCGCCAGCGCGCCGCCGACAATACCGACAAGCAAGCCGGGACGATCCGCAATAGACATTGCAATGAAGCCCGCGAGAATGGGAAGCATGAATCCGAACGCCGCGCCGCCGATGTTTTTGAACCAAGCGGAAACAGGTGTGCCCGTACCAAAATTGCTGTCCTGCGGAACACCCGCGAACGAGTCAATCAGGAACGCTATGGCGATAAAGATACCGCCCGCCACAACGAACGGGAGCATATGCGATACGCCGTTCATCAGGTGCTTGTAAAGCTTTCTGCCAAAGCTCTCATCGCCGCCCGAAGCCTCGGCAGCCGAAGCCTTTCTGTCGGAATGGAAAACACCGACTTCGCCGTTGATAATTTTGTTGATCAGTTCCTCGGGCTTGTGAATGCCGTCGGCAACCTTGGTGGAAAGGACGGGCTTGCCGTCAAAGCGGGCGGTTTCCACGTTTTTGTCCGCCGCGATGATGATGCCGTCGCAGTTCGCGATTTCCTCGGCGGTGAGCACGTTCTTCGCGCCGCCCGAGCCGTTGGTTTCTACCTTGATGGTGATGCCCATCTTGTCGCCCGCCTTGGCAAGCGCCTCGGCAGCCATGTAGGTGTGGGCGATACCCGTGGGACAGGCGGTGACCGCCAGTACGCGGAAGCCGGGCTTCTTATCGACCGACGCCGCGGGAGCAGGAGCAGCTCCCTCCTCGGGGAATTGCTTTGTTTCCTGATCGTCAATGATTTTCAGGAACTCGGCGGGGGTCTTTGCCGCTTTCAGCTTGGCGGTGAAGTCCTCGTGCATCAGCATCTGCATCAGGCGCGCCAGCACCTCGAGGTGAACGTCGCCGTCGAGGGTCGCCGCGATCATGAAGATCAGCTTGCAGGGAGCGCCGTCGGGGGACTCGTAGTCCACGCCTCCGGGAACGGTGATGGCCGTGAGAGCAGGCGCCTTAACGGCTTCGCTCTTGGCGTGCGGAATGGCGACCTCCATACCGATGGCGGTGGTACCCATTTCTTCTCTGGCAAGAATGCCTTCCTTGTACGCTGCGGTGTCGTTCAGATTACCGCATCTCTCGTGCAGCTTGACGAGAATGTCGATTGCCTCCCGTTTGTCCCCCGGGGACGCGTTGAGGGTGATGCCCTGTTTTTTAAGCAGGTCGGTAATACGCATAAAGCTACCTCCTTATGATGAAAGTTTTATTTTAATGAATTGTTCAGCCAAACTCTTTTTCAAATTTTTCCAACAATTCATTGATTTTTTCCTTGGTGGCAAGTCCCGGAAGGAATGCCGTGGCGTTGCCGCAGACGCTGCCCAGCTTGAGAGCGTAGGCGTAGTCGCCTGTTTTCTCGTAGCCGGCCACAAAGCCCGCGACCATGGAGTCGCCCGAGCCTACGGTGTTGAGCACCTTTTCCTTGAGCACGCCCGCCTTGTGCTTGTTGCCCTCTTCGTCAATCAGCATGGCGCCGTCGCCGCCCAGTGAAATCAGCACGTTGCGCGCGCCCATCTTCTGCAGCTCCTTGGCGTAATGCACGATGTCCTCCTCTGTCTTGACCTCGACGCCGAAGATTTCCGACAGCTCCTGGCGGTTGGGCTTGATGAGGAAGGGCTTGTATTTAAGCGAGTTGACGAGCAGCTTTTTCGTTGCGTCCACGACGATGCGCACGTTTTTGAAGCGGATGCGCTCCATCATGCGCTCATACACATCGTCCGGCATGGTTTTGGGGATGCTGCCCGCGAGGATCAAAGTGTCGTCGCTCGCGATGCGGTCAATTTTTTGCAGCAGCCTTTCCAGCTCTCTCTCGTCGATGTGGGGACCCTGGCAGTTGATTTCCGTTTCCTCGCCTGCCTTGATTTTTACGTTGATACGGGAAATGCCCTCCTTCAGCTTGATGAAGTCGGTAATAATATGATCGTTGCGAATGCCGTTTTCAATCGCCTTGCCCGTGAATCCCGCCACAAAGCCGTAGGCGGTGGAGTCCAAATCGAGCTCGGCAAGCACCAACGACACATTGATTCCCTTGCCGCCGTAGTAGTATTCCTCTTCCGTGGTGCGGTTGGTTATGCCCGTGACAAGCTTATCGAGCCGCACGATGTAGTCGATTGACGGATTGAGTGTTACCGTGTAAATCACTTCATGACCTCCTTGATGACCGTTTCTTTTGCGAATCTGTTATCGGGCAGGCTGTCCGTGATGATGCAGCAGGTTTTGAGCTGCGCAAAGGTCACGGAGAAGACGCGCCTGAATTTTGTGTGGTCGGCGAGCACAAACGCCATATAGCTTTTTTTGACCGCCTCTTCCTTGAGCTTTGCCTCCACAATGTCCGGTGTGGTAAAGCCCGCGGTTATGTCGATCCCGTTGGTGCCCATGAACGCCTTTGAAAAATTGAAATTTTGAAGATTGGCAATTCCCTCGGAGCCAATCACCGCCTCGGTCGCCGCCTTTACCTTGCCGCCGATGAGATAGGCGTTAAGCCCCTTCTGCACCAGCTTGCGCGCGTGGACGATGCCGTTGGTCACATAGGTTGCCTGTGTGTTTTCAATAAAATCAATCAATCTGGAAGTGGTTGTTCCCGAATCAATGAAAACAAAGTCGGCGTTGTTGATCAGCCCTGCGCTGTAGCGGGCGATCTCGGTTTTCTCCTCGC
>ONEN01000142.1 GCA_900316815.1 uncultured Eubacteriales bacterium
TGGGATCCAGCGCGTCGAGCGGGTCGTTGATCGCGCGCGACATGGCCTCGCAGTCGTTGATGTCAACGCCCTCGGGCTTGTCGATAAAGACGCGCAAATACCAGTCCGCGCCTTCTTTGACATAGCGGACGTCCCAGAGCGAAAGCCCCAGGCTCTCTGCAATCGGCTCGCACAGCGCCCAAACCTTGGCGACCGTTGTGCCGCCCTTACTTTTTGCCAAGCTTACCCCTCCTGACTAAACAACAAGGAGCGGGTTGTTTGCCCACTCCTTTAGTTTCTTGTATTTACAGTATGATTATAGCACCCAAAAGGGGAAAAATCAAGTGTTTTTTTGAAATTCCCGCCATTTATCGGCTTTTTGCCTGTGTTTTGCCCCTTGCTTCCCGTTTAGCAGTACGCCCTTCGGAAGCTTGTGATGAACTCCGAGAGGAAGCGCTGCAGCTCGGTTACGTCGTTGATGTCCACCTTTCCGTCGTCGTTGACGTCCACATACGCGAAGGTGGCGGGGTCGTTCAAATCAAACTCGCCGTCGAGAGATTCCGCGAGGAGCTGCTGCATGACGGTGGCGTCGGTGACGTCGAGCTTGAGGTTGCCGTTGAGGTCGCCGACGACTGTTCCGTCGGGGGTGATGTCGCCGATGTTTTCAAAGGGAAGTCCCGCGAGCATGGCGAACCGCTCGGCGTAGGAGTTCATAATGCCGCAGATAGTCACGTTTTGGCAGCCCTCAAAGGCGTTGCTGCTGATGGCGGTCGCGCTTTCGGGAATGACAATGCGCTCCAGCTTGCTGCAGCTTGAAAATGCCTTTTCGCCGATGGAGGTGATGCCGTCGGGCAGCGTGAGCAGCTTCAGTGTGCCGCAGTTCCTGAAAGCGCTGTCGCCGATGCGCGATACGGGCGTGCCGTCTATCGATTTGGGGATGAAGCCCTTTTCAAGGTCGGTGGTGTACGCGGAAATCTCCGCCGTGTCGTTGGCGAGTGTGCGCCATATGAGGCTTTCATGGCCGCTGCTTGTCCAGTCAAAGGTTCTGCCCGATACCGCGATCGCGTGCTTGACGGACTGCGTGCTGAGTCCGAGCCGCTGCGCAAGGCGGTCGATGATTTCCTGATCGGTCTGACCGGTGATGTTTTTTACGCTGTCAATGCCGCCATAGCCGGTGGATTTAAGGAAGCTGACGAGCAGGGAATAGCCGCTTTCGCCCTTCCAGTAGGCGTTGCCGATGACGTTGCCGGTGGTGGTGATGCAAACGGGATTGCCGTATTTGCCCGACGCCCATGCGACCTCGGCGCTCTTTCTGTTGCTGTCAAGGTTGTTCTCTACATTTCTGCCCGTGCAAACGGCGGTGTCGCCGAGCGAGTCGGGACCCATGATCAGATCGCAGGTCTGCTCCATCCAGTCGGCGGTGAAGATGACGCCGTAGTTTTCGCCGACGGTAATGCCCTTGGACGTCGGGTCAAACGACCAGATACCGTTGCCTTCGTCGGTCATGCGGCCTCTTTTGGAGCCCCAGGGGATAAGTGCGTCGCCGTAATACTCGTAGATGTAGCAGGTGATATACTGATAGTTTTTCCAGTTGGTGCTGTTCGCGTTGAAGTAGATTTTGGCGCCGGAAGGCGTTCCTTCCGGTTGCCAGTCAAAGGTTCTTCCGGAATCCGCAATCGCCAGTTCCACCTCCCGGTCGGTGAGGTGCAGCCCTGTCTTGACTCTGTCAATGATCTCCTGATCGGTCTCGCCGGTGATGCTTTTTACGCTGTCAATGCCGTCATAGCCGGTGGAGCGGAGGAAGTTAAAGAGCAGGGAATAACCGTCCTCGCCCTCCCAAAAGACATTGCCGATGACGTTGCCGGTGGTGGTGATACAAATGGGAGTGCCGTATTTGCCCGACGCCCATGCGACCTCGGCACTCGTTTTGGTGCCGTCGATGTTGTTCTCTACATTTCTGCCCGTGCAGTAGGCGGTGTCGCCGAGCGAGTCGGGACCCATAATCAGATCGCAGGTCTGCTCCATCCAGTCGGCGGTGAAGATGACGCCGTAGTTTTCGCCGATGGTAATGCCCTTGGACGTCGGGTCAAACGACCAGATACCGCTGCCCTCGTCGGTCATGCGGCCTTTTTTGGAGCCCCAGGGGATAAGTGAGTCGCCGTAATACTCGTAGATGTAGCAGGTGATATACTGATAGTTGTCCCAGTTGGTACTGGCGGCGTCAAAGTAAATCTTGGTGTCCGCCGAGGTGCTGCCGGCAGGCAAAGTCTCCGCGCCTGCGCTGACGGTGCCGAACGCGAGCATGGGTGTGACCATGGCGGCGGCTAATGCGAGAGATAGTAACTTTTTCATTGTGTCCTCCTTATTATATCTCGTTATATAAAGTGCATATAATATTACATTATAATTATAAACCCGTCATAGTTGATTTGCAATCAAAAGATTGCGGAAGAAATTTGTGCAATCTGACGAAAGGTACAAGGACAGAATTTTTTAAAAATTTTCAAAATAGGGCTTGCAATTCAAAAAGGGATGTGCTATAATACTGCTTGTGCGATAAACAAGCGCACCAAACAAGTTGATAAGCTGATATAGCTCAGTAGGTAGAGCGCATCCTTGGTAAGGATGAGGTCACCGGTTCAAATCCGGTTATCAGCTCCAAAGCGAAAATCCTGTCACGAAAGTGGCGGGATTTTTGCTTTGTATTATTCATTTTTCAGTCTTAAGTTTTCAGTCTTAAGCCGGCATAGACAGGATTTTCTAAATGAATACTGAAGACTGAAGAATGAATAACCGTAAAATATAGTTGTGCACACATCGCAGTCAGCGGCAAGCGTGATGCTTGACCCAATCCGCGCAAGCAACGTTTGTTGGCAACTTAACCTCTTGCTCCCGCGTTATGACGCCCCGTTAGCTAAACGTTTTGCAAAATGCATTCTTTTAAAAGGGGCACTGAGAGCCGAGGCATTCGGCTGCGGTAACGTGACGTTGCATCCGGTTCGCGGTCGGCTGAGCCGACGGTCAATCCGCGCAAGCAACGTTTGACAGCTACTTAACCTTCATGCCCGCGATATGACGCCCCGTTAGCTAAACGTTTTGCAAAATGCACTCTGTCAAAAGGGGCACTAAAATATACTTGATTTTTTTGGAATATAAGAGTATAATGTGCGTAGTGCTGAAAAATGGAGGGCTTTATGAACGGTTTAATTAAAAAGTATTTACCTTACGTCATCATTATTTTCGCCGTTTTTGTGCTGATTCCGCTTTTGTTCATCGAGGGAAGCGCGCTGGAAAAGTATTCTCCCGTTGCGTTCTATTTTATCCTTCTCACCACCTCTGTGGTCACCTCTGCGGTCTACTGCGCAAAGCATGGAATTGACTTCCTGTTTACGCTGATATGTCCCATTGCGTTTATGTTTACCATGATATACAGCGGCGGCTTCCGCATTACCAATCTGATTCTTCTGTTCGTCTATCTGGTGGCAGGTATCTTCGGTCAGTTCCTCGGCGACCTCGCCTTCGGCGACGAGCGCCGCAAAAAGGAAAAACAGGAACGCGCCGAGCAGGAAAAGCTCATGCTCCGCGCCAAGCGCCGCGACGAGAACGAGCGCCGCAGAATGTCGCACGATTCCGAGAGAAGAACGCCTGCTGAGCGACGTGAACGTCAGGCGGCTCCTCCGAAGGAAGAAGCTTCGTCGCGCAAGCCGTCTGTTGATGACGACGATTTCGACTACGACAAGTACATGGCGGATATCGACCGTATGCTGGAGGAGGACCCCCGCTATAAAATCGATTGATCGCCGCAAGGCAATTGACAATTGAAAACGTAAAATAAAGGTCGGGAAGACAGGCTTTAAAGCAGCCTTGTCTTCCCGACCTTGTATTGATGAGAGTTCAGACGGCGTAAATATTGGTGTCCCATGCGGGAATGTAGGGGTGGTGGCGCAGGTATATTTTATAATCGGGCCGGAGGGCGTGAAGCAGGAGCGGCAGGCGGAATAAATCCTCAAAGCGGTGATATGCCGCGAGGTTGAGCTTGGGCTTGAACAGCCGCAGCGTCTTTGCCATGCCGAGCAGCGCCTCGCGGTCGGCGCCCTCGACGTCCGCCTTGATGTAGCTTGCCGCCGCGCCGCAGAGGATACTGTCCACAGCGGCGACGCGCGTCGCAACGCCCTTGCCGGCTATCGCGCTGTTTCTGCCTGCCTTGTTATTGAACAGCAGCGTGTCGGTGCGGCTCCATGCGCCCAGCTCCCACAGCTCGGTGTTTTCCATTCCGCCGCAGTGCGCGCGCAGCTTGGCGAAGTTCTTCGCGTTTGGCTCCAGCGCCACGATCTTGCGGTAGCTGCCGCCCGTGTAGTGCAGAAACTCGTCGATGGTGTCGCCGTTGTAGGCGCCCAGATCCACATACAATTCATTGCCGCTCAGCTGTAAAACGGAGCGGAACGCTTCGTCCTTGCCTGTGCGATGTCGCCTGTGTGATAGAAGCGCAGAACGGTTTCATAGACGCGGCGCGAAAGCTCGTCCGCCAGCAGCGCGTATGCCTCCTGCATTTCGCGCAGATGCGCCGCGACAAAAGCGTCGTCAAAGAGCACGTCGCCGAACGGCGGAACAGGCGGCGCCGTCAGCGGATGGCGCGCGGCAACGGCGCGGATGGCGTCCATCACCTCGGGAAGCTGACTGGCAAAGCAGAGGGCGACCGCGAAGTCGCCGAATTGCGCCTCCACCGCGCTCAGCCGCTGCACGCGGAAGCCGCGGAAGGACTGACCGCGCACAAAGGCGTCGCTCGCCATAACGGCGGCGGGCTGTATGCCGCAGCGCTCAAAGGCGGCGAGCACCTTGTCGGCGCCGTCGCCCATGCCGTAGAGTACAACGGGCTTGCCGCAGTCGCGGAGCGTCTGCCACACGCTGCGCTCGTTTTGAAAAAATTCAAACATGGTCATTCCTCCCCGGGCTGTCAGGATAAATCGTAAAGGGTAAAAAAGCGCCGGTGGGCGCTCTCTCCCGCCTGTGGAAACGTTCATCTTTCAACGAGTTCATCAACGGCGGGAACAGAAGTTTCTTATAAAGTAAAAAATGCCCACCCTGTTGGGTGGACACTTCATGTGTTGGCATCTCCCTATTTTCATGGCCCGTCGCCGGACAACTATCGTCGGCACCACTGAGCTTAACTTCTGTGTTCGGTATGGGAACAGGTGGACCCTCAGCGTCATCGACACCAACTGTTTTTTGAGAACGAGAGAT
>ONEN01000213.1 GCA_900316815.1 uncultured Eubacteriales bacterium
GTCATCGTCTCGATGTTCGGACGCGAAACTCCTGTCGAGCTCGAGCTCGGTCAGGCAGAACCCATCGAGGATTAAAAACGATAAATCGCCCACGGGCTTTTTATTGGGAATCAAAGGTTCCCTGTGGGAGGGACCCTACACAGTGGCGTTCCGCAATTTACCACGAATTTTGGAGGTTATTAAACAATGGCACAAAAGGTAGTAGGCTTAATCAAGCTTCAGATCCCTGCCGGTAAAGCTACCCCGGCACCGCCTGTCGGCCCTGCACTCGGTCAGCACGGCGTTAACATTGTTGCGTTCACAAAGGATTTCAACGAGCGCACCAAGAATGACATCGGTCTTATTATCCCTGTCGTTATCACGGTTTATTCCGACCGTTCATTCTCTTTCATTACAAAAACTCCGCCCGCTGCGGTTCTTCTGAAGAAGGCTTGCGGCATCGAAAGCGGCTCGGGCGTACCCAACAAGACCAAGGTCGCCACCATCACCAGAGAGCAGATCACCAAGATCGCCGAGCAGAAGATGCCCGACCTCAACGCGGGCTCTGTTGAAGCGGCTGCTTCTATGATCGCCGGCACCGCCAGAAGCATGGGTATTACAGTAGTTGACTAATAATCCGGGTGGGAGGAAATTTCCGTTTGACCACCTAAATATGGAGGAAAACTGATGAAACACGGTAAGAAATATGTCGACGCTGCAAAGCTCGTTGACAGAACTAAATTATATGACACCAACGAGGCGCTGGACACCGTTATCAAAACTGCCACCGCCAAGTTTGATGAAACCGTTGAGCTTCACGTAAAGCTCGGCGTTGACAGCCGTCACGCAGACCAGCAGGTTCGCGGCGCTGTCGTACTTCCCAACGGCACCGGCAAAAAGGTCCGCGTTCTCGCAATCTGCAAGGGCGGCAACCAGGATCTCGCCAAGGAAGCCGGCGCTGACTATGTAGGCGCTGAGGACATGACCCAGAAAATCCAGCAGGAGAACTGGATGGACTTCGATGTACTCATCACCACTCCCGACTGCATGGGTCTGGTAGGTCGTCTCGGCCGTATCCTCGGTCCGCGCGGCTTGATGCCTAACCCCAAGGCAGGCACAGTTACTCCCGACATCGCCAAGGCGATCAAGGAAGCAAAAGCCGGTAAGATCGAGTATCGTCTCGACAAAACCAACATCATTCACTGCCCCATCGGCAAGGTATCCTTCGGCACTCAGAAGCTCGCCGAGAACCTTGACACCCTGATGGACGCCATCGTAAAGGCTAAGCCCGCGGCGGCAAAGGGTCAGTATATCCGTTCTGTAGCTGTCACCTCCACAATGGGTCCCAGCGTCAGAATGAACCCCATTAAGTTTGGTGTTTAATCAATTTTGATTAAATATATGCAGTTCTAAAGACAGTAGGTGCATTGCGTAAAAGGGTAACCTTGCCTGCCGAGGAAAGTGCAATTACAATTTCTGTAGTTTTCACTGTCCGAGGTCTGCGCTTCGGACAGTTTTACTTTAAATTGTGCGTCACCACGAACTGCAAACAAAATCATTTTCGGAGGTGAATTTTTTTGCCAAGCCAGAGTGTTTTAGAGCAAAAGAAAGCAATCGTTGCAGAGCTTTCCGAAAGACTTAAAAACTCCATCACCGGCGTGGTTGTTTCCTACAAGGGTATCAACACCGAAGACGACACCAAGCTCAGAAAAGAGCTGCGTGAGAACGACGTTAAGTACACCGTTGTTAAGAACACCCTTTTAGCCCGTGCTTGTGAGGATGCAGGTCTTGAGGAACTCAAGCCCGTATTAGAGGGTACAACCGCTCTTGCGACCAGCGACAGCGAATATGCTGCTGCTGCGCGTATTCTTTGCAAATACGCAAAGGATCACGAAAACTTTAAGGTAAAGTCGGGCTACCTCGACGGCGCTGTTGTGGATATGGACACCATCACCGCGCTCTCCAAGCTCCCGACCAGAGAAGTGCTTCTTGCAAACGTGCTCGGCGCGTTCCAGGCTCCCATCGCAGCATTTGCCCGTGTTATCCAGGCAGTTGTTGACGAGGGCGGCTTTGACGCCTGCCTTGCCAAGAAGGACGCCAAAGCAGCTCCCGCAGAGGAAGCGGCTGAGGCACCCGCAGCGGAATGATCCGCGATTGATTCAGATTTTTACTAATTATATTGGAGGTAAATTACAATGGCAAATGAGAAAATTACTGCTATTATCGAAGAATTAAAAGGCCTCACCGTTCTCGAGCTCTCCGAGCTGGTTCACGCTGTAGAGGACGAGTTTGGCGTATCCGCTGCCGCTGCTGTTGCGGTCGCAGGTCCTGTTGAGGCTGCTGCTGCCGAGGCTGAGCAGACTGAGTTTGACGTTATCCTGAAGAGCGCAGGCGGCAACAAGATCGCCGTTATCAAGGCTGTTCGCGAGATCACCGGTCTCGGTCTGAAGGAAGCCAAGGCTCTGGTTGACGGCGCTCCCAAGGCTGTCAAGGAGCAGGTATCCAAGGAGGATGCCGAGGCTGTCAAGGAGAAGCTCGAGGCTGCAGGCGCAGAGGTAGAGATGAAGTAATTCGGCTCAGCCGGATCTCACTTACCAGTCGCTTATCGCTGACAAAAAAATCAGAGGTGTGCTTGTTAGGCACACCTCTTTTTTATGCTTGGTTTTTGGCTGAATCAGAGGGCGCGTTTGTTCCGCGCTTAAATCACAAACCCTCCGTTTACGCCCAAGACTTGTCCTGTGATAAATCGCGCCTTATCGCTGCATAAAAACGCGGCGGCTT
>ONEN01000112.1 GCA_900316815.1 uncultured Eubacteriales bacterium
ACCTGGACCGCTGTGCTTATGTGGGGAACACGGTCTATCTTTTGGGTACGGGCGAATACAATGAAAGCTCTGCGGACGGCATGGTGATAATTGACAGCGTGGACTATAAATAAATCTCTCTATTCAACAGGGAGCGGCGCGCTGCCGCTCCCTGTTTGCGCGTTCGGCAAAAATGCGGCTCTTGTTTTTTTGGTCGGAATGTGGTAAACTTGAAAAGAATGATGAAATGAAGGGAGGTCTGCTGCTGTGAATATCGTGTTAATTCCCGCCTATAAGCCTGATGAAAAACTGACAGATCTGGCTTGTTCGCTGCATAACAAGGGCTTGACCGTGATCATTGTTGACGACGGCAGCGGACAGGAATACCGCGCGCTGTTTGAAAAGGCAGAGCGATACGCGGAGGTTGTGACATGCAGCCGCAACGGGGGAAAGGGCGCGGCCATCAAGACAGGGCTTGCCTATATCCGCGGCAAGTTTGAGGCGCCCTACACGGTGACGACTGCCGACGCGGACGGTCAGCACAGACTTAAAGATATAGTGCGCGTGTCCAAACGTGCCCGTTCGCATCCCGGGGCGCTGGTGCTGGGCTACCGTACCATCAGCCGCGAGATGCCGCTGCGCAACTGGTTCGGCAACTTTTATACAAAAATTGCCTTTCTCCTGGCAACGGGAAAATATGTGAGCGATACCCAGACAGGATTGCGCGCATTTTCCGACAGGCTTGTTCCCTTCATGCTGGCGGTGCGCGGAACACGCTACGAATATGAGACGAACGTGCTGCTTAACTGGGCACGGTGCAATAACGCTATCGTGGAGGTGCCGATCCGCACCATCTATCACGACGGCAACAGCCACTCGCATTTCAGGGCGGTGTGGGACTCGGTGCTGATTTACTGGGAAATCATCAAGTTTGCGGCGCCTTCCTTTATTTGCCTTTTTCTCGAACTCCTGCTGTTTTGCCTGTCGGTGGCGTTCATACCGTGGGGGCTGCACCCGCTTGCGGACAATATCGCGGTGCGTTTGCTGACGGCGACGCTCTTTTTTATGCTGACAAATTGGTCGGTGCGGCGCTATCCCGCTGTGAAAAAGCTCTCGCCGCGTCGCTTCCTGTTGATGGAGGCTGTTTCACTGGTGCTGAACACTGCCGCCGTTTGGGCAATGATGAAGGGCGGACTGCCTCCGTTGGGGGCAAAGCTGATTGCGAATCTGACGCTGTTTTTTGCGGGAATTACACTACAGCGAAAATTTTTCTATGTCGATACGGATAAAAGGAGATAATCGGATGATGGAATTAATAAACGGACGTCCCGCAGCGGACGGCGACCGGCTGCCGCGCGAGCTGCGCGTATATGATTTTTTGGATAAGCTTGGTATTGCATACAGCCGCGTTGACCATGCGCCCGCCGAAACAATGGAGGATTGCAAGGCGATTGACGAAGTTCTCGGAACGGCAATGTGCAAGAACCTGTTCCTCTGCAACCGTCAAAAGACGCGGTTTTATCTGCTGCTGATGCCTGCGGACAAGCCCTTCAAGACAAAGGAGCTTTCCGCGCAGATCAACGCGGCGCGTCTGAGCTTTGCGTCGGGAGAACACATGCTGGCATATCTGGACATTCAGCCGGGCGCGGTGAGTGTGCTCGGTCTGATGAATGACACGGAAAACGATGTAACGCTGCTTGTGGACGAGGATTTGCTTCAAAGCGAGACCATCGGCTGTCATCCCTGCGTCAATACCTCCAGTCTGCTCCTGAAAACCGACGATGTGCTGCATACCTTTCTTCCTGCCGTTCGCCATTCGTTCCAAACGGTGAAGCTTGTCGGTGAATAAGCGAAAAAACATCCGCTCTCTGTTGTGTACAGGGAGCGGATTTGGTTTTATGATAACGTGTCGTATTTTCCGATGTCACAGAGCAAAATCTCATGGCAGCCAAGGCGGGTACTCAGGGGAGCGGGTTCCATGTAGTCGCCGTAGAGGAAGGTCAGATACTCGTCATACCGCTTCGGGATGGGAAGCGGATAGCCCTCAAAATCCTTCTCAATCACCTCGTCAAGAATAGAGGCGTCAAAGCTGCCGTTATAGACATTCCTGCCCATGCCGTCGTATAGATAGCGGGCATTCTTTTTTCTTTTAAAGAAACTGATGGTGTGGTTCATCAAAAAGTAGCTGAACCGCAGGGGGAAGAGCTTCACACAAAAATTGGTTACCGCCGACTGGAGACGGCTGCCATTATCCGCTTTGCGGTGGTTCCACTTGTTGAGCACAAGAGCGCGTGTAAAGAGCGTGGCAGCCAGATGGATCTTGCGGCCTATACGGGAATTGGCGGTTTTGTCATGACAAAAGATATCAAAGGCAATGCCCACGTTGATGTCAGTGTGATTCTTGGCGAGCGCGGTGGCGAATACAGTGTTTTCCACGCGGAGCTTATTAAACTCGTAGAAGCAGTTTTTGTCGGTTTTGCCCGACTGAAAGGTCATGCCGGCGGGCAGCTCGCTTTGCGCAATCTCGGCAAAGCGGTCGTAATCCTCGCGCAGCATCATAATATCGGAGTCGTCGTCCCACGGAATGAACCCGTTATGGCGGATCGCACCGAGCAGCGTGCCGCCGCCGAGGAAATATTTGATATTGTGCTTTTTGCAGATGCGGTCAACCTCGAGCAAATAGGTAAGCTGCATTTTCTGGATCGCGTCCAGCCTGCCGTCGTGGGTGTTGGGCAGCAGACGGTCGCCGTCGTCGGTTTGATAAGACATCACGCACAGCTCCAGGGCGGTGTCCATTCCCAGTGCGGGCGCACAGCCCTCGTTGATCAGCTTGCCGTTCGAAATGGCGCAGCCGTTTGATTCCGCCTCGTTCGTGTCGGTCAGTGAGATATGTGCTTTGTCGCCGTATACATCGTGCAGCATTGCGGCAACCGTTCCCGCGGAGACAGTGCTGTTATTGCCCGTTACATTATAGGTCTGTCCGTCGCGCAGCTCCTTACCGAGCGCGTACACAATTGCGCGGAACACGTCGGTGATATACACGAACGAGAGCTTGCCGCCGTTGGGAAGCGTGCAGGGCGTGCCATTCGCAACAGCTCGGAGCGCTTCATCCAGAAAGGTTTGCAGACCGCTGTACGCACCGAGCACAATGCCCGTTCGCAGCACCGTGAGCGGGAAATGCTTTTCTTTTTGGTGGCAGTGCCACAGGTTTTCCGTTACGCGGAGCAACTGTCCTTCCCGGCTTGCGGCGTCGGTGTTGCCGAGCGGTGCGTATTCATTTTCCGCATAGACGCGGCCGCGCTTGCCGTTGCCGTAGACGCGGCTGTCGCTGAGCAATACCGTCTGCGCACCCGTGCGCTTTGCAACAGAAGCCAGTGCGTTCACGCAACGTACCTCCTCGGCGAAGTCGGTGGGAAAGGACTGTGACTGTTCACCGCAGTAGCCCGTGTGGACAATCGCATCAATGTTGTTTAGTTCTGCAATAGAATTAAAATCAATTGTTCGGAAATAAGTGCTTTCACGGCATGCGGGATAAAAATCCGTGCTGTCTCCCGCGTAGAGCACATGGATGTCGCGCCCCTGCCGCTCACTCTGCCAAACGAGTGCATAGCAAAGACAGCGGGCAAGTGAATGTCCGCTGACGAGAATAGTCATATGATGCAGCTTTTGCAGCTTTTCTTTTTCGACCTGCGGCATAGCCGCCCAGTCGGCTTCAAATTCATTCAGTTTCATAATGTTTCAAAGGCGAAAGCCGTTACTTTTTCTTCTTTTTCTGGCTTTCCTTGTAGTCGTGATAAACCTTGAGGGTATCTTCTGTTTTACCGTCACAGATAACGGTGCCCTTGCGAAGATAAATCGCGCGCGGACATATCTCTTTTACGGAATCCGCGTTGTGGCTTACATAGAGCACGGTGGTGCCGGCAGAAATAATGGACTTGATTTTATCCTTGCATTTGCGTTTAAAGCTCGCGTCTCCGACTGCCAGCGCTTCGTCAACCACCAGCACGTCGGGTTCAATATTGACGTTGATTGCAAAGCCCAAACGCATTTTCATACCGCTGGAATAGGTGCGCACCGGCTGATCAATATAGTCTCCCAGCTCGGCGAATTCAATGATGCTCTCCTCGATTTCCTTGATGTAGTCGTCCTCCAGACCGAGAATATATCCTTTCAGATAAATATTCTCCCTGCCTGTCATCTCGGGAGAGAAGCCCGCCGTCAGCTCCAGCAGCGCTGCTACCTTGCCGTCTACGGTGATTTCGCCCTCGTCGGGGAAGGCGACGCCCGTAATCATTTTGAGCAGCGTAGACTTGCCCGCGCCGTTGTCGCCCACAATGCCTACGGATTCCCCGCGGTTGATGGAAAACGAAACCTTGTTGAGCGCTTTGTTTGTCTTCGGGTTCTTTGGTTTGAAAAACAGCGCTTTAAAACGCGCCTGGTCGTTTTTGTAAAGAATATAAGTTTTGCTGACGTCCTTAAAGGTGATAATCGCGGTATTCTTATCTGACTGTTCCATGCCGTATCCTCCTTAAAGCACATCCGGAAGCTTTTTTCTAAGGCGGTTATAGTTGAAGATGCCCAGCAGCGTTACGCCGATGAGCTCTGCCGCAAATATCACCAACTCGGTTTTGTAAACCCAGAAGCCGCGGTGATACAGGAAGGTGTTGCGGTAGCCGTTGGCGAAGAAGTTGATGGGGTTGAGCAGCATCGCCCATTTGAGTCCGCCTGTGAAGCTGTAGGAATCATACATGATGCCCGAAAGCCAGAACACGCCCGACATAACCGACACGATCAGGCTTTCAAAGTCCTTGGAGAACGCCGACATCGGCGCGGTAGACCAGGAAAGCGCTAAAAAGAAGAAGAACAGGAGCGGACAGTAGAAGAAAAATTGCAGGTCATACCAGTCGAACGGGGGATTGCCGTTTGATACACGGTAGAAAATGACATAGCCGTAGAGAATCAGCACCAGAAACAGGTGGACAAACAAACGGGAGAGTCCCGTATAGGTGAGGATCGTGGAAACGGGAAACTTTACCTTTGTGATAAACTGGCGGTTGGCGCGCAGCGTTTTGGCGCCTTGAATAATACTTTCCTGGATAAAGAACCAGGGGATAATTCCCACGAACATGAAGGTGAAAAAGTCAAAGGAAAACGCCGCGTGTTCCATGCCGTCGAGATGAACCTTGACCGCCTTCAGCGCTTTGATACCGACAGAGAAAGCAAACCAATAGACGAAAACCGTAAACGCGGGCTTTACGGCCGCCCAAAAGGGACCGATGATGGCTCCTTTATAGGTCTTGATCAGTTCATTCTTGGCGAGCAGAAAAATCTGTTTGCCAAAGCCCTTGTGCTCTTTCCAAATTGAGGTCAACAATTTCAAATACACATCCTTTGCATAGGCGCGCCGAAACAGTCTGCTGCCCGTCAGCGCACACTACCCGAATATATTACACATACAATTATATATGATTTCCGCCATTTGTCAATCTGTCAGCACGCGGGGCATGTAAAAAGTTTGTTGAGGAAAACGCCTTCTTGATGTTATATATCATTAGGC
>ONEN01000126.1 GCA_900316815.1 uncultured Eubacteriales bacterium
CGGCTGAAAAGACGCTGCGCCGCAAGATTCCCGGTTTCGGTCATCAGGTACACTTTATCTAACTTTAACTGACGGAAGGCATAGTCCAGCAGCAGCAGCGACGCCTCAAAAGCGACGCCCTTGCCCTTGAAGGAGGTGTCTCCCATGGAAATATAATACTCCGCCTGACCCGCGTCAATGGAGAGCAAGCCTATCAGACCGACAGAAACGCCGTCACATTCAATGACAGCGTCGTAACGGTCTGTTCTGTTTTGATTGCGCTCGAACCACTGCAGCGTTTTGTCATACTCCAGAGGAAGCTCATAATGCAGGTAGCGGTGATTGGCGGGATTATTGATCCACTCAATCTTCTGCGGAACATCTCGTTTTTCAAACTTCCGAATTGATACTTTCATCTCGCATTTTCCTTCTCGCGTCGTCCAGCTTTCCCGCGGGAATCTGGCTGCCCATCAAGATATCCGAACGCTTTAACGTTTTTACCACTGTCTTGGCTATGATTTTGACGTCGCCGATAAACGTGATATGATTCACATACGCCACGTCGTGAGCCAGCCGCACATCCCAGGGCGTAGTGTTGCGGCCGTTCACCTGCGCGTAGCCGGTCAAGCCGGGCCGCACATCATGGCGGTGCCTTTCCTCCTCCGTATACCACGGCAGGTAGCTGACAAGCAGCGGACGCGGGCCGACAATGCTCATATCTCCCCTGAGAATGTTGAAAAGCTCGGGAAGCTCATCCAGCGAGCTTTTGCGCAGCATTCTGCCGAATTTCGTCAGTCTGACATCGTCGGGAAGCAGCTTGCCGTTTTCATCGCGCGCGTCGGTCATCGTGCGGAATTTACAGAGTTTGAATATCTTCTCATTGCGCCCCGGGCGATCCTGTTTGAACAGGACGGGACTGCCCAGCTTGATGCGCACCAACAGCGCTACCAGCGCCAGCAGCCATGAAAAAACGATGATTGCCAGCAGGGAGCAAAGGATATCAAGGAACCGTTTAAAAAACCGCTCGTAAATACCGTAGGGTCGATGCTTACTCATACTCTCCTCAAACCCTTTGCTAATTATTCAAAGCAGCTTCTGATCACTTCAATGATTCTGTTCTGCTGCTCTTCTGTCATTTTATTGTCGCTCGGCAGACAAAGACCGCGCTCAAACAAATCGGCGCCTGTGTCGCCGCTGACGGAAACATAGCCGTTCTCCGCAAAAATCGGCTGCATGTGCATGGGCTTCCACAGCGGTCTGCCCTCGGCGTTAATGGAGAGCATCGCGTCCAGAATCTCCGTGGGGCAGGACTTGCCTTTTTCTTTTACATAGGTAACATCGGTATCGCCGCGGTACTGCTCGCACATCGCTTCCTTGTTGACGGTGATGCAGGACAGCCAGTAATTCGGCGTGCCGTTTTCCTCTTCAAAGGGATTCATGGTGACAGGAATTCCTGCAAGGCCTTTTTTATAACGCTCATAAACCGCTTTCTTCTGAGCGATATGCTCATCAAGGTGAGGGAGCTGTCCGCGGACGACGCCCGCGACGATGTTGCTCATGCGGTAGTTATAGCCCATTTCGGTATGCTGGTACCACGGCGCGTTCTCGCGGCTCTGGGTGGAGAGCTTTCTCACTTCCTTCGCGGTCGCTTCATCGTCGGTCAGCAGCATGCCGCCCGAGGTGCCCGTGATGATTTTATTGCCGTTGAAGCTGATGGCGCTGACGTCGCCCAGCTTGCCTGTGCCGACGCCCTTGTAGACAGCGCCGAAGGACTCGGCGGCGTCCTCAATAATGACCGCGCCGTGCTTGTCGCAGATCGCGCGGATCTCGTCGTATTTGCAGGGAGTGCCGAACAGATTAACCAACACCACATGCTTAACTTCGGGATACAGCTCAAACGCCTTTTCCAGCGCAGCGGGATCCATATTCCAGGTTGAAGGCTCCGCGTCGATCATAATCGGAATGCCGCCCTGATAGACGACGGGGTTCACCGTTGCCACAAACGTCAGGTCGGAGCAAAACACCTTTGTTCCCTGCGTGACGCCCGCCAGGCGGACTGCCAGATGCAGCGCGGCGGTGCCGCTTGACAGAGCAACGGCGTATTTGCGGTTCAGTCTCTCGGCAACAAGGCGCTCCGCCTCGTTGATATTCTCACCGACGGTTGACATCCAGTTGGTGTCAAACGCCTCCCGAACATACTGTCTCTCTTCCGTGTGCATGGTCGGCGAAGACAGATAAACTTTACTTTCAAATGGTTTCATGCGTTCTCCTGAAAACATATCTATTCAAATCCCTTACTTCAAAAATTCCTATATCCTTATACTCTGTTTTACAGCGGCTGTCTTACTTTTGATAATAATCGTGCGAATAATAATAGTTGCCGTCCTTCTTTTAGGCCTTGTAGGATTTTCCGTGAGCGCCCTTGCCGTTATACACAATGCCCAACACCTTTGCGTCGGAAAACTCAAGCTGCCTGAAGGCCTCCTTGAGCTTCTGATACTCGGAAACATTGTGGCGGACAACCACAAGATATCCGTCCACGATATTTGACAGAATGACCGAGTCAGCCACAACGGTAACAGGCGGAAAGTCCAGAATAATGATGTCGTAATACTCACGCAGCAGTCCAATCAGGTTCTCCATCTGAACAGAACCGAGCAAGGAGGTGGGATCGGGCGGTATATCGCCTGCCACCAGAACATCCAAATCATATTCCTCCAGGTGCTGGATCAAGTTCTCCTGCACCGTTTCACCGCCCGCGAGATAGTTACTCAGACCGGGCTTGGAGTTGATGCCGATTTTGGAAGCAACCGTGGGAAGACGCATATCGCAGTCCACCACAATTACCCTCTTGTTTGTCTGCGCGAAGGAAATGCCCAGGTTGATGGCGATGGTACTCTTGCCCTCGCCTCTGTTGCCCGAAACAACGCCGATGCACTTGCTTCCCGAACCGGGAAGGGTGAACAGCACGTTGGTTCTCAGCGTTTTATATGCCTCGCGCGTGGGGAATGAAGACTCCTCGGACAAAAGCATCTTCTTGGGATCAAATAACGGTGCATCGTTTTTGCGCTTTTTCATTATGCATTCTCCCCCTCATCCTGTGTTGCGTCCAAGTTGCCTTCGTTGTCCGGCTCCGCCGACTGAGCGACTGACTCTGCCTGTTCGGCAATATCTTTACGATCCCGGTCAGGATCCTGATAATAGTAGCTGTAGTAGTAACCGCCCTTGCCGTTGCCCGTGCTGTTTACATCGGGAATAACGCCCAGTACGGGAACATTGAATCTGTTCTCTACCTCGTTCTCGTCGCCGACCGTATCGTTGCTCAGGTATCTGATGATAAGGAAGACCGTCATCAGCAGGGCGCCGATTACAAAGCCGAGCAGAGAATACTTTACATAGTTGGGAGCGTAAGGACCGTCGGGAACCTGCGGATATTCCACAATCTTCATCGAGCTGCCTTCAACGATATCCGACATGTATTTCGGAGAAACGCTTGCGATGGCCGTGGCGATGTCAAACGCCTCATCGGGACTCTTGGCGATGGCGTAAACCTGAATGATTTCCGTTTCGTCCTGAATCTCGGTACCGACCATGCCCTTGAGCTGCTTTACGGAGTAGTTCAGGTCCTTCTCCTCAATGGCAGCCGACAGAATCGTATTGCTGCGCACGATTTTGGAGTAGGTAAGAACCAACTGCTTCGCGGCATTAACGTCGGTCTGGGTCACAACATCCGTTGTCATAGACGCTTTTTTGTTGTTGACGTAAGCGGTAAAGCTGCACTTGTAGGTGGGATGAATCAGAATTTTCGTCGCGCTGAATGCGATCGCGCCTGCCACAATTCCGACAAGCAGAATGATCCAGATCCTTTTCACCAAGTAGAGCAGCATCGGAATGAGGTTTATTTCCACTCCGTAGTTTTTGCCGCCTTTTTTTTCGTTTTTGTCGTTAACTGTTTTCATAGTTTTCATTCATTCTCCATCTTAACCGTTGCGCATATCGTCTACACGCATGCTTATTATAAGTACACATAAACCTATAATATTATATCATGTAATTTTCAATTGTCAACAACAGCGCACTATTTTGTAAGAAGCGATAGAAAAACGGCATTTTCAGTGGTGTTTTCACCATAATGCATACATATCGGAACGCGGCTGTTTCCAATAAAGAATAATAAAATATGACAGTTTCTTCCTCCGGCAGGCAGTGCTTCACAGCCGGAGCCGATACGGTTTGCCAAAAACAACCAACTCTTTGGTACATATATAATATACTGAATTAACAGAATCATTTCAACAGGTGAAATTATTAAACATGCATAAAACTATCACAAATATTTGTTTAAAATAACGGAGCGGCAGGTTAAACACCTGCCGCCGAAATTTAAAATAGTGTTTTTCTGAATTGTTTTCCGAAAACGGTGATATGCTCCACAGGGTGGTCGGGAAGGTTTTTAGTGAGGTGACACGAGGTGTATCCCAGAATCAGCCAGAAGAACAATACGGCAAACATAATATTGAACAACAGCGTTACTTCGATACACGAATACAGCAGATATGCGCACAAAAACGAATACATACACGGAAATTCACTCTGCTGCAGCCGCTCGTCGCGCAGGACATGCCGCGTGGTGCTGGCAAAAAACCGTATGCCGAAGATACTGAACAAAATAAAACCGACCGCTCCCGAGCAAACCAGAACTGTCAGATAGCCGTTGTGGAAATCTACCATATAGGGCGCCAAATCGCCGTAATGGTCGGAAAATTTTACCCCGTTGGGAAACATTTGCTTGCCGTAACCGTCGATATTGCCCTTTCCTATGCCAAAGACCGGGTGCTTGAGAAACATCTCCACACCCTGCTGCCAAAGCGTAAATCGACCCGAATCGACATTGGTGTTTTCGTGCCCGAAGGTTACGGAAGGGGATCTCTCGTCCTCAGGGTTGATATCTGCGGCCTGGTTACCGAAGTCAATGGAGTTGTCCAGCGCCTGGACACCCATCGTAGAGTTGGACATCGGGATACCGTCCACGACATAGAGCGGGGAGTTGCTCGAGAAGGACGAGTAACCGCGGACGATGACTTTCTGGGAAGTACCGGTCGCACCGGCGGAAGAAATCTGGACACCCGCCACTTTACCGGACAGTCCGGAAAGAGCGTCGGC
>ONEN01000018.1 GCA_900316815.1 uncultured Eubacteriales bacterium
GTCCTCCTTGGCGGTGCGGTGCAGGGCGTCGGTCACGGTGTAGGTCACCCTGTAGGTGCCCGCGCGGTCCGCGTCCACGTTGCCCGTGACGGCGATTTTCTTGGTGATGTCGTTGCCGCAGGTGTCCGTCGCCGTTACGCCGTCGGTCATGCTGTAGCCGCTGCCCGCTTTGACGGTGACGTTCTTCGCGCCCTTGATTTGGGGCGTCTTGTCGGCATAGGGGTTCTCTTTGTCGTCGTCGGTGGGGTCCCACTGGCATTTGAGGTCGGTGATGTGCATACTCTCGGGTCTGCCGAGGGGTCCGGGCACGTCGCCGTCATATAAAAAGACGATGGTGCCTTCCTCGCAGTTGTCGTTGATCCACTTGACGTCGCCCACCGCCATGCGGATACAGCCGAGCGAGGCGGGTGAGCCGAGCTTGTTGTACTCCTCGGTTTCAAGCGAGGCGCAGGAGTAATCGGTGTAGGGGACGCTGTGGAACATGTAATCGCCCGCGATGGCGCTGGCGTACTGCGCCACCACGTTGTTGGCGAGCGGGTGCCACTCGGTGTGGAAGTAGATGTTGTAGACGCCCAGGATGGTGCTGTTGTTCAGGCCGCAGGAGCAGATCATCGCGCGGACGGGAACGGTGTATTTGCCCTGGTCGTCATAGGTGTAGGCGGTTACGCAGTTCATTTTGCGGTTGACATGCAGACGGTAGGGGCGCCTGCCGTTCTGCACAGGCTTTTTGAGGTTCTCTTCGAGGATGTCGGTGTTGGCGATAATGGCGGTGGTGTGGGTGTAGTCGGGATCCTCCTCGGACTTCTTGTCCGCCTTGGAGACGTTTACCTTGCATACATAGCTGCTGCCGTCTTTAAAGCGGGCGGTAATTTCCGCGCTGCCTGCCTTCAGGGCGTCAATTCTGCCGCCGCTGTCTACCGCGACAACGCTCTTGTCGCTGGATTCCCAGCCGGAAACCTTGCTTTGTTCTTCTTTGCCGGAAAGGGGTATCACCTTCGCCTCGCCTGCCTTGACAGACAGGCTGTTCGGACGCGCGTCCTTTGCGGGAGCTTCGGCTGATGTTCCCGCGGTACTGTCGCCGCGGGCAATTGTAACGCCGATCACACTGCTGACCAGAATCAGCAGGCAGCATGCTACGAGCCACATGCGTTTCATGTCGGTTTCCTCCCTTCTCTAGGATTGACACAAATGGTTACAAAAATAATACAAAAGTTACAAAAAGTTAAACTTATTCTTATTATAACGTTTTTTGAGAGAAATGGCAAGTGTTTTAATGTTTTTTTTGATAAAGAAATTGTAAATCGCCGCAATATGTGCTATACTGAAAAATGGTGATGCAATATGGCACATGCAATCAAGCATTTCAGAACGATAACCAGGCACAGGCACAGGGTGATCGCGCACTGCGCGAAAGCGGGAATCCTGTGGCAGGGGCTGCGGCACGATTTGTCCAAGTACAGTCCCACCGAGTTCATTCCCGGCGCCAAATACTACCAGGGCGACCGCAGCCCCAACGAACGCGAGCGCGAGCTGTTCGGCGCGTCGCGCGCGTGGCTGCACCACAAGGGCAGGAACCGCCACCATTATGAATATTGGATCGACTACAATCCCAAGACCAGAAGCCCCGAGCCGGTGGAGATGCCGCTGCGCTTTGTGATAGAGATGTTCTGCGACCGCGTGGCGGCGAGCAAAATCTACAAGGGCAGCGACTACAACGACGGCGAACCGTATATTTATTTCCTGCGCATCAAGGGCAAGCACCGCATGCACGAAAACACCGAGGCGCTGCTCAACAGACTTTTGGAAATGCTCCGCGACGAGGGAGAGGAAAAGACCTTTGCCTATATCCGCCGTTTGCTCCGTCAGAAGGGCGCCGTCCCCCGCGGATGAAAACGGCGCAAATCAGGGCTTGCGCATTGTCCGATCCTATATTATAATGGTATTAAAATAATTGCAGGGAGGAATTATCATGAAAAGAATTTGCAGAAAAACACTTGCCGCCGTACTGACGGCGGTGCTGCTGCTGACAGCTGTTCCGTTTGCTGCCGCGGCAGAAACAACCAAACAGTCGCTGACGGTGATTGCCGATTCCAATTTCTTTCCGAAAACGGGATCGTACTTTGCCGACCTCAGTCAGTACGAGGACGCAAACGGCGATGTGTTTGTATCGGTAGAATACAAACTGAAGGCAGACGCGCAGTATCTGATCAACCTCGATGTGGACGAGTTGTGCTGGGATCCCTCGGTGCTCGAGTTCAAGGAGGCGTATAACAAGTACGGTTCGGGTCGCAGACAGATATTTACCGTTTTGCCGTTTGCCTATGAGCAGGGTATGGGCGCCGGCATGGTGAATACCTTCGACGACAGTAACAGCGGCAGAATTATCGCCAACTACACTTCCGTTTCTCCTGCGGCTTACGCGTACGAGGAGGACGGCTCTGCTGTCGTTTTCCTCAGAGCGAGGTTCAAGGTGATTGACAGAGAGACCGCCGTGACCACTGTTTCTCTCATGATGGACACGATTTCTCTCTGCGATGAAGCGAAAACGCAGCCTTTCTCGCAGAATACGCCGATTCTCGGCTGCGAGATCGATAAAAACGCCTACGCGCTGGGTACCTATTCGTCGTGTGTCGCGGAAAGCAGCGATACCTTTGTTGTCGGCGACCTTGACAACGACGGCGTGCTGTCTATCTCCGACGCGACGGCTCTGCAGCGGATCGTTGCCGAGTTCGGCGCCATTGACGCGGGCGACGAAAAAGCGGTCTGCAAGGCAGACTTCAACGGCGACGGCAAAACGAACGTCAAAGATATTACCGCCATCCAGCGCAGACTCGCGGCGTTTTAATCATTCTCACAAATCAAAAGCGTGCAAGCAGCTTGTTCTGCCTGCACGCTTTTTTCCGGTTGTTTATCGGTTGATTGGTTTATCCGTTTCCCGCTGTCCGTTACCGGTATTCGGGAGTAGTAACGGGTTCGGTGTTGGGAGCCGTGGTGGGCTCGCCGGTCGGAGAGGTGGAGGGCTGGGTGGGCGCTGTAGTGGGCGCTGTCGTCGGAGCCGTGGTGGGAGCTGTAGTGGGCTGTGTGGGGTCCTTCTTCTTCAGCTTCTCGATTTCCTCCTGCAGCTGCTTGATCATCTTCTGCAGCTCGGCGATCTTCTCCTCGCTCTTCTTGTTGGCGTCCTTCATGTTTTTGAGCTCATCCTTCAGACTGTTGACGAGCCTTTCGAGGCGCTGCATTTGCTCGGCGGCTTTCTTTTCCGCTTCGGCTCTCTTTGCCTTTTCTTCCTTCAGCTCCTTGTTGAGCTTGTCAATCTGATCCTGACGCTCCTTGTCCTTCTTGGCTTCCTCGGCTGCTTTCTTTTCAGCCGCTTTCTTCTCGTCTTCCTTCTTCTTGGCTTCCTCGGCAGCCTTCTTCTCAGCCGCTTTCTTTTCGTCTTCCTTCTTCTTGGCTTCTACCGCCTTTTTATCGTCCTCCGCACGCTTTTGCTCGCGGTTCGATTTTTCGGTCTGCACCGCTACGGTGGAGTTGCTCGCCTTGGATGAACCCTGATTGCATCCCGCGAATATGCCGACGGCGGAGAGAGCTGCGACTGCGCTGAGAGCAATCGCAATGATTCTGACTCTGATGCGGCTCTTGTTGGTGTTCTTGTTGGTGGTGTTGTTGATGTTGTTCATGGTGGTCTTTTTCATATCGATCGCTCCTTTAATCAAATTCAGAGGGTTGGATTGGTTTGTTGTGTTTGTTGCGTTTGTTTTGTTGTTTCCCTCTGTTATGACTACAGTATAGCAGACCGACTGTGACAACATACTGACAAAAATCAGGCGTTTTTAAATTATTTTAAAATTTTTTTATTCATTCCACTATGCTCGGCAGCGGTCGTCAGGAGCAGAGCGTTTCGACGGAGGAGAGGTCCAGCTCCCCGGTGCGCATGGCGGGACGGCAGAGGGGGATGGATTTGCCCTTTTTGATGAACAGCGGCACCTCGTTGAGCGCTACGTCGATGTAATGGAGCCCCTTGGCAAGCGGCTGCTTTGTTACGCGCTCGCCGCTGAGCTTCACGAACGTCATGTCCTCGGGGAGGTACACCGTTCTGCCGCTTACGTTTTGTTCATATACGGGCGCTATCATACATTCCTCGCCCAGCATGAGCTGCGTTTCGCATTCGCGCGCGATTTTGTCGTCGGGATAGTCGAGCGAGAGCGGACGGAAAATCAGATCGTCGTTCTCTCTTGCCTTGACAAAGGTGTCGTAGAGATACGGCACCAGTCGGTAGCGCACCTGCACCACGTCGCGGAAGTCGGCGGGATTCTCAAAGCGGTAGCCCTCCTGGTCGCGGGTGCCGAGCGCCGCGTGGTTGCGCATGAGCGGCGTAAAGACGCCCAGCGCCAGAAAGCGCAGCACCAGGTCGCGCGTGGCGTTTTCGTTGAAGCCGCCCAGATCCGCGCCGCAGTAGAGGAAGCCGCACATGTTCGCGGCGGGCAGCATTTTGAGATTGAGCAGGATGTGCGACCACCAGGAGTGGTTGTCGCCGAACCATATGCCCGCGCTGCGGTGCGCGCCGATGTAGGACGCGCGCGAGAACATCAGTATCTTGCCCTCGCCGAAGGCACGCTGGAAATACTCGCCCGCCGCTTTGGTCATGCTTGCGCCGTATAAATTGTGGACGCGCTGATGGTTGACAAGGGTGCCGCCGATGTTGTGGTATATCCGCGCGTAGTCCTCCTGCGCGTTGGACAGACCCATAAAGACGTCCTTCAGGTGGAAGAAGCGGCTCAGGTCGAGATTTTCGCCCTTGAGCGACGCCGCCTCGTCCAGCGCCTTTTCAATGCCTTCGGCGGAGTAGAACAGCGCGGGCTCGTTCATGTCGTTCCAGAAGCCGTCTATGCCGCAGTCGGTCAGCGTTTTGTATTTTTCGCCGAACCAGCGGCGCACCTCGGGGTTGAGAAAATCGGGGAAACGGCACATGCCGGGCCATACGCCCGCCTCAAAGTCGCTGCCGTCCTCTTTTTTGCAGAAGTAACCGTTCGCCCTGCCCTCCTCATATACACTGTAGCCGTCCTCTTTTTTGACGCCCGCGTCGATAATGGGGATCAGGTGAATGCCCTGCGCGCGCTTTTCCTTTACGTAGGCGGCAAAGTCGGGGAAGGCGTCGGCGTTGACGGTGAAGTCTTTGTAGCGCTCCATGTAGTCGATGTCGAGGTACACGCAGTCGAGCGGAATGCCCGCCGCGTTGTGCCCCTCGATCACGCTGTCCACCGTGGCGGCGTCGGGATAGCTCCAGCGGCTCTGCTGATAGCCGAACGCCCACAGGGGCGGCAGGTAGCTCTTGCCGATGGCGCGGCGGAAGGCGCGGATGATGTCGCGCGGGGCGCCGTCGGTCAGCACATAGATATCAAAGTCGGCGCCGTCGATCGTGATGACGGCTGTGTCCGCCTTGGTGTAGCCGATGTCCCAGCGCACGCGCGCGGGAAAATCCACAAACACGCCGAAGGTGCGGCTGCCGCTGAGCAGGATAAAATTGTGCGCCGCGTAGAGCGAGCTTTTGGTTTCGGTGTGGAAGGGGTCGTCGCTGCAGTAGCTCTCGTAGACCCAGCCGCGCTTGTTGATGCCGCGCGGCGCCTCTCCCAGACCGTAGACGATGTCGCCGTCCGCCATGGGAAAGGTGAAGCGGAATTTGCCGTTTTCCCACTCGCAGGCAAACGGGAAGCTATCCGGGGATTGGGACGGAAGCACCGCCGTGACCGCCTCGGTGGGAACGGGCTTGCCGTGTGTATATTTGGTTATCATACCTGTCATCTCCTTTGCTGTCGATAATCGTTTGTCGGTGATCGTCGCAATAAAAGTATAATATACTTTTGCGCAACATTCAACCGAATTTTGAGAAAATAAAGTCGCAGCGGTTGAATTTACCCGTGTAATGTGATATAATAAAACAGTATATAATGCATCTTTTACTGTTTTCAATTAAAGGACGATATGCGGATGTCAGCGGAATGCAACACAGCTGACAGTAAAGGCTTTTATTTGATAATAGTATGATATCCTTTGAAAGGGGTCTTTTATATGTGTGGTATCTGCGGCTTTACCGGTATGCCCGACAACCGTGACGACGTCATCAAACGTATGACGGAGGTCATCACCCACCGCGGTCCCGATTCCGACGGCTTCTACTGCGACGACGCCGTTTCCATGGGATTCCGCCGCCTCTCGATTATCGACCTTGAAGCGGGCCGCCAGCCCATCTTCAACGAGGACAAATCCCTGGTTCTCACCTTCAACGGCGAAATCTACAACTATAAGCAGCTGCGCGAGGAGCTGGTCGCCAAGGGTCACACCTTTGCCACCAAGACCGACAGCGAGGTGCTGGTGCACGGCTTTGAGGAGTGGAAAGAGGATCTGCTGCCCCGTCTGCGCGGCATGTTCGCGTTCGCGATTTACAATACCAAGGATAAATCCCTGTTTCTGGCGCGCGACTTCTTCGGCATCAAGCCCCTGCACTACACGATGATCGGCAACGACTTTGTGTACGCGTCCGAAATCAAGAGTATTCTGGAGCACCCCCAATTTGAAAAGCGCTTCAATATGCGCGCGCTGGATACCTATCTTTCCTTCCAGTACGCTTTGCCGCCCGAAACCTTCTTTGAGGAGGTCTATTGCCTGCTGCCCGGCCACTATCTCTGGTTCACCAACGGCGCCGTTGAGACGACCCGTTACTTTGAGCCGCGCTTCAAGCCCGACGAGAACATGACTGAGGACGAAGCGGTGGATAAGATTGAAAAGGTGTTTGAAAATTCCGTTAACGCCCACAAGATCGCCGACGTGGAGGTTGGCTGCTTCCTGTCCTCGGGCGTGGATTCCAGCTATGTGTCCACCTACTTCGCCGACCAAAAGACCTTTACCGTGGGCTTTGACTTCGGCGAGAAATATAACGAGATCAGCTGGGCGGAGAACCTGAGCAAGCTGATCGGCGTGGAGCACCACACCCACCTCATCTCCAGCGAGGAGTTCTGGGACGCCGTGCCCACCGTGCAGTATTATATGGATCAGCCGCTCGCCGACCCGTCCTGCGTGGCGCTCTACTTTGTGTCGCGCCTCGCGAGCCAATATGTCAAGGTCGTGCTCTCGGGCGAGGGCGCCGACGAGCTGTTCGGCGGCTACACCTGCTATAACGATCCCAGGGTGTTCCGCCTCTATCAGAAAATCGTACCGCACTTCCTCCGCAGGGCGCTGCGTGCCATCGCGCGCAAGCTTCCCGATATCAAGGGACGCGACTATGTGATCCGCGCCTGCGACAAGCTGGAGGAGCGCTACATCGGCAACGCGTTTATGTACGATCGGAAGCAGAAGCAGAAGATCCTCAAGAATCCCGCCATCGCCACTGCGCCGCAGCGCTACGCGCGCCGTCATTATTACCGCTGCCGCCGCTATGACGATGTGACCAAGATGCAGTACCTCGACATCAATCTGTGGATGACGGGCGACATCCTGCTCAAGGCCGACCGCATGAGCATGGCGAACTCGCTGGAGCTGCGCGTGCCCTTCCTGGACAAGGAAGTGTTCAAGGTGGCGTCGTCTTTGCCCACCTCGCTGCGCGTCAACAAGCACAACACCAAGTATGCCCTGCGCAAGGCGGCGGCGCGCCATATGCCCGAAACGACCGCCGAAAAAGAGAAGCTGGGCTTCCCTGTTCCCACGCGCGTATGGCTGCGTGACGAGAAGTTCTATAACATTGTAAAAGAGAAATTCCAAGGCGAAACCGCCGAGAAGTTCTTTAATACCGACGCGCTGGTGAAGTGGCTCGACGAGCATTTCAGCGGCAAGGAGGACAACAGCCGCCGCGTCTGGACGGTCTATGTGTTCCTGGTTTGGTATGATATTTATTTCAACGACAAGCAGACCCGCGTGGAGAAGCCCGAGGAGCATCTTGACGAGCTGAAGGCGCTTGCGGAAGCGAAGCGCGAGCAGCTGAAGAACGCGCAGAACGAGGCGGCGGAAGGCGCAGAATCGCCCGCGCCCGCTGAAGCGGCAGAGAATCCCGACGCCGACGGCGAAGCGCCCGTCGCGGCAGCAGCCGCCGCTACCGCCGAGGTAGTGCCCCCTGCCGATAACGAGGATTTTTACGGCATGGAAGCCACCGACATAGACGACGGCGACTACTTTGATGAACCGCTCACCGACAACGGCGGGGAAGAAGCGGCAGCCGAAGCGGACGACGATGCATTCTTTGAGGAGCCGCTGCCCGGGGATGAAGCGGAGGAATATTTCGAAGAAGAAGTTTCCGAAGCGGACGACGGTGCATTCTTTGAGGAGCCGCTGCCCGAGGATGAAGCGGAGGAATATTTCGAAGAGGAAGCGCCCGAAGCGGACGACGGCGCATTCTTTGAGGAGCCGCTGCCCGGGGATGAAGCGGAGGAATATTTCGAAGAGGAAGCGCCCGAAGCGGATGACGGTGCATTCTTTGAGGAGCCGCTGCCCGGGGATGAAGCGGAGGAATATTTCGAGGAAGAAGCGCCCGAAGCGGACGACGGTGCATTCTATGAGGAGCCGCTGCCCGAGGACGGCATAGAAGAACCTGACGAAGAAGCAGCTCCAGAGGCGGGATCCGATGCGGAGAACGGCGAAGAGGCTGACGGAGATGCCGCTCCCGCTGAGGAAGAGGCGTTCGACGAGGAAGAAGAAGAGGACGAAGAAGAGGACGAAGAAGAGGACGAGGACGACGACATTCTTGAGATCGACGACCTTATCAGCTACTTCGACGAGCCTGACGATGAGGCGGCAGAGTTTATTGACCGTCCGCTGTTGGAGGACGACTTCGACTACGATTCGCTGGAAAGACCCTTTTCTGCGCCCGTGTCGGACCCGGAGGTCATTGAAGCCGAATCTGCCGTGAGGGAGAGAGCATACGAGGCAGCGCCCGAAACAGCTTACGAAGGAGCGCCCGAAGCAGTGCAGGAGACTGCGCCCGCCGTCGAGGAAGCGGAGCCTTCGGAGCAGCCCGCAGAGCCTGCTCCCGCTCCCGAGCCCACCTATGTGGACATCGACGAGAGCTTTGGCGAGGAGGAGGAAACCTTCGTCAACATCGACAACCCCAACGATACCGCGATTTACCGCATTAACAGAAAGGGTTCCGGCAAAAAATAATCCGTTTTGAATATTCAATAATACTATTACACAAATAAAGAAGCAGACAGGCAGCGTTGTGACGGTGTCTGTCTGCTTTTGGTATTGATTAGTAAAAATAGCTATTACAGCGCCAGCCCCGAGGTCGTGTGCAGGAATGTCATGAGCTTTTGGTAAATCACTTCCGTGCCGCCCTCGCTGTCGCTTTCTATATTAAGGGGCATGATCGGGTCGTGAACCGACAGGCGCAGCAGGAACCAGCCGTCGCCGTTTTCCTTATCAAAGGAAACGCGCACGCCCTCGCGGTTGTCGTCGGCAACCTGCCAGCCGTTCTGCGCTTCGGCGTAGGCGGTCAGATCGGCGATGATCTTTTCACCGCAGGCGCGGAAATCCTTCTCCGTAATTTGAAAGCGCACCTCGCGGCTCTCCGGCGGTTCCTTTAAATCCGCCGTCAGGTCGCTCAGATCCTTGCCCGCCTTGCGCAGCTGCGCCGCCTTGATGATAATCTTGGTGCACAGATACGCGCCGTCGTCGAGGAAATAGTTCTCGCGCATCGCCGCGTGTCCCGAGGTCTCGATCGCCAGCGGACAGTTGATGCCCTGCGCGTTCAGCTCCAGCGCCTTGTCAATGACGTTTTTGTAGCCTCTGCGGTAGCGGTAATGACTGCCGCCGAGGGTCTTTTCAATAAATTCCTTTAAGCCCGACGAGGTGATGGAGTCGGTCACCACCGTGCCGCCGTCGTTGCCCTCCAGCGCGATCGCCGCCGCCACCGCGACAAGACGGTTGCGGTTGATCTCGTTGCCCTTGCTGTCCACCGCGCCGCCGCGGTCAACGTCCGTGTCGAAAATAACGCCCAGATCGGCGTTGTTCTCGCGAACTGCCTCGCAGATGGAAGCCATTGCTGTTGCGTCCTCGGGATTGGGCACATGGTTGGGGAACATGCCGTCGGGGTCGAGATAGCGGCTGCCGCTCGTGTCCGCGCCCAGAACGGCGAGAACCTTGTCGGCATAAAAGCCGCCCGCGCCGTTGCCCGCGTCTACGACGATATGAAAGCCCTGCAGCGGACGGTCGTAGTCCTCCGCCGCCACTTCACGCTTGATTTTCTCGCACAGACCCTTGGCGTAGTCCTCCATGTAGTTGCAATCCGTAATGCTGCCGCCGTCCTTCGCGGCGGGGTGCGCGTCGTCCTGCGCATAGGTGAGGATCGCCTCGATATCGCTGCCCTCCAGACCGCCGTCCCGCGTGAAGAATTTCAGGCCGTTTCTGTTATAGGGATGATGGCTGGCGGTGATTTGCAGCGCGCCGTCGCAGCCTAAATCCACCGTTGTCATAAACATGGACGGGGTAGAGGCGAGTCCGCAGCGCAGAACCGCCGCGCCTGCCGCTTTAAAGCGCTCGGTTGTCAGCTTCATAATATGAGGTCCCGAGATGCGGCTGTCGCGTCCCACGGAAATTTTCAGCGCTTCGGGCGCCTTCTGCACTTTTTCGGAGAGCCAGAGCACAAAACCGTCCGCCATTTTTTGAATAACATCGTCTGTCAGGTTGACATTTTGACCCGCAACACCCTCGGTTGCCACGCCGCGGATGTCGGTTCCGCTTTTAAACTGTTTGAAGAATTCGTTGAGCATAGTAAAACCCCTTTTCCATATGTTGTGGTTCGCCTATTTCATTATAGCCGCTAACCCCAAAATCGTCAATACACCGCCGCCAAAACGCCGGGATTGCCCGAATCGGCGGGGCGCGCTGCTTTCAAGTTTGTCAAAACGACACGCGTTTTATTGCCAATATCGAAATTAGTTGGTTAAAATAAATAAAAAAAGTGTTAAAGAAATGTCATAGTTAATTCCAAAAAAGCATTAAGATGTACATATTGCACAAAGTACCTCGTTAAAAGTTAGCGAAAACCGACATTGAAAAGGCAGCCTGCACAAATACACATTAAGAAAGTTGTTGACTTTTTCGGGAAGCTGAGTATAATAGTGAGTGTCAAGTAAATAGTCCGCTTGACAAATCGGCTTATTCAGTTAAGCTTACTCGAGTAACAATTGAATCACAAAAAATGGTCGGTACAAAATCATGATTTGCCAAATGGTAAATGGCGCACGAATAACTATCTCAGTCGGCTCAAATCTCAAACAGGAGCCGAGCAACTGAATTCTAGGAGGAAACAATTATGAAACCTATCATGAGCTTACACAATATTGATGTAACCGAATTCCTCGCCGTGCTGGATACCTGCGAAGGCAACGTGTATCTTGTAACTAACGAAGGCGACAGACTCAACCTCAGAAGCAAGCTTTGCCAGCTGGTAGGCTTGACCAAGCTGATCGAGGGCGGCAAGATTGCCGAGGCAAGCATCCTTTGCGAAAACAAGAATGACGAAAGCAAGCTCTTCAGATTCAACTTCTTCGGCGATACGTCCGAGGCGCAGGTTGGATAAGAACTGCACTGTTGGGAATGTATATTGAAAAGATTTTGACAATTAATTAATTACACGAATCCACGTTTTCACGTTAATTTCAAAACTTCTAAATCGGAAAAGAGGTCGCTGCCTGCAGCGGCCTCTTTTCCGTATGGCTTTTTTTGAGTGTGGAGTTTTGGCCGGGCAGACAGGTTGGCTGATGAACCACCTTGTCTGCCCGACTGAATTATTATGGATGTTTTCCTTGACTTTGCAGGGACAGTGGCAGCGTCACGCTGCCACTCGATGCGGCTTTGGATAGAGTGCATTTAGCAACGCCTTATGCTAACGCCGCGTCCGAACGCGCGATTTAACGGTTAAGTTGCAACTAAACGTTAGTTGCGCGGATTGGCTCCCGCGACACGCGGGCGGATTGGCTCCCGCGACACGCGGGCGGCTAGTAGTTGATGGCTTTGATGAAGGCTTTGGCGTCTTCTTCGTATGCCTCTTCTATGCTCATGTACAGCAGCGTGTGTCCTACTCTGCCCAGATACATGTACTTGCCGTTCGCCTCGCGCTCGTAGGTGTTGTAGTTGCCTCCGCTCGTCGAGTTTTCTATTGCGCCGACCGCATTGTCCTGCTGAAAAATCTCCTTGTTGCTCTCATACATTCCCTTCGCGTTCTCTTCGTCCGCCGCCACAATGAAATCGCATTTCCATTGGATGTCGCTGTCCTTGGCAACATATGCCGTTACCACCGTCTTGATGTGCTCGTATTCGCTGTACTGTGAGGTGTTGTCCTGCACCTTCAGATCATTGGCGGTTGCTTTTATGATGAACCCGTCTGAGGTCAGCGCGGTTTTGCCGCCGCATGATGTCAGCAGGAACGCCATCAGCAGGCATACCGCTGCTATGGATATCACTTTTTTCACGTTCATTCTCCTTTTAGTTAGATTACCGGATTGCGGATAAGCCCGAAAGGCAGCGCCTTCCAAGCTCTTCCTCGCGTTCTTATTCTATCATATCCGCTGTAGCTTTGCAATATATACCGCCACGAACTATCCCGAAAAAATTTTCCAAACAAATTTCACTAAACCTATTGACATAATAGGTTTAGTGTGATATGATACACTTGCTTGTTAGAACAGAATCGAAGGAGGAAGCAACTATGGCTAACATTTACAAAGGAACACTCGGACTCATCGGCAACACCCCTCTGGTAGAGGTCGTTAACATTGAAAAGGAGCTTGGTCTGGAGGCGGAGGTACTCGTAAAGCTCGAGTATTTCAATCCCGCGGGCAGCGTAAAGGACAGAATCGCCAAGGCGATGATCGAGGACGCGGAGGAAAAGGGTCTTATCAATCAGGGCACGACCATCATTGAGCCGACCTCGGGCAATACGGGCATCGGTCTGGCGGCAATCGCCGCAGCCAAGGGCTACAGGGTCATTCTGACCATGCCCGAGACGATGAGCGTGGAGAGAAGAAACATCCTGAAAGCATACGGCGCGGAGCTGGTGCTGACCGACGGCACCAAGGGCATGAAGGGCGCGATTGCCAAGGCGCGCGAGCTTGCCGAGACGACCGAGAACAGCTTTATTCCCGGACAGTTTGAAAATCCCGCGAACCCTGCCATTCACAAGGCGACGACGGGTCCCGAAATCTGGAACGACACAGACGGCAAGGTAGACATCTTTATAGCGGGCGTCGGCACAGGCGGCACCGTGACGGGCACGGGCGAATACCTCAAGGAGCAGAACCCCAATGTCAAGGTAGTGGCGGTGGAGCCAGAAAGCTCGCCCGTTCTCTCGAAGGGCGTTGCGGGACCGCATAAAATTCAGGGCATCGGCGCGGGCTTTGTTCCCGAGGTGCTGAATACGGCGGTTTACGATGAGGTCATCGCGGTAAACAACGACACGGCGTTCAAAACCGCAAAGCTGCTGGCAGTCAAGGAAGGCGTATCCGTCGGCATTTCCTCGGGCGCGGCGCTTTCGGCGGCAATCGAGCTGGCAAAGAGACCCGAAAACAAGGGAAAGACCATTGTGGCGCTTCTCCCTGACAGCGGCGACAGATATTACTCCACACCGCTCTTTACCAATTGACAATTGAAAATGGATAATGGATAATTAAGGTCGGGAAGACAGCTTGGCTTGGAAACAGCTTTGTCTTCCCGACTGAATTTATATATGGTAACCTCTAAAAATTCATATTCTTATTCTCAACTATCGCTGTTAATTCTCGATTAGAATAATGCCTGCCCAATGGTAGATGCTTCTCAGCATTATCATGCTGTTTTGTTCAGTTTTTGCCCATTTTGGGCACAGTTATCCTATGCATTGCGCATTGCGCTTTATGGTTGAGTACCTGCACATGTTATAAATCAGGTTAGTCAGCCCGATGTTGAATGCTGCGCGCTCGATTCCGATCGTACGCACAGTAATGCCGTGCATGGATCCGGTCATAAAACCGAAAACATGTTCAATGCGGCATCTGATTTTTGATTTTCTTCTGTTGTTTTGCTTTTGCTCTTCCGTCAACGGATGATTTCTATATCCTTTTTCGCAGATTTGCGCTTCAATGTGTTCCGGGAGCTCCTGACCGACATAGGCACTGTCGGCATATGCGACCTTGTCCTTTTCGGTGAAAAAACCGGTAAATCTTTGACTGTCATGAACGGACGCATCCGTTACCGAATAATCCGTAATGATTTTTGAATCTGCATCGACCTTTGCGTGATTCTTGTAACCAAAGTGAGTCTCGTTATTCTTCTTTGTCCAGCGGGCATCAGTGTCTTTCTGTGCCAGCTTATGCTTTGCTTTGGGAGTTTCTTCTTTCCATTCTTCCGGCACTTCTCCGGATTTGATCGTCTTGTTTTCCTCGCGCGTATTTCTCTGACGAGGTGCGTCCACAAAAGTTGCGTCAATGATCGTGCCGGTATGCGTGATGATTCCGTTTCTTTCCAATTCCTTGCAGTAGTCGATAAACAACTGCTCAATGACGCCTGCTTTGGCCAGATTCTCACGGTATAGCCAAATCGTTTTCGCATCAGGTACTCTGTCTCCGAGGGACAACCCCAGAAACCGCATAAAACTCATACGGTCGTTGATCTGGTATTCCGTCTGATCGTCTGACAAATTAAACAAACGCTGCAATACAAGGATTTTGAACATCATTACTACATCGAATGCATGTCTTCCTGCATTGCTCTTTCGCTCTTTGTTGAATACCTTTTCAAGCGCAGGGCGAAAGCTCTCCCAGTTCACTACGTTGAGCTTTAGTAAAGAATCGCCTAATTTCGTCAGTTTTTCAAGTCTGTTATCCTCAGCAAAGAGATTCAGTTGCATTTCATCACCATCTGTCTTTTGATGGCTCTATTATACCATATCTTTAATGTTTTTGGGAGATATTATTAGAGGTGGCCTTTAGAAATCCATTCTTTGGAATACTTGAATCATATCTAATCTCCAATGGGTTCCATTCGACTGTGGAGGAACAACTGCATAAGCATAACCAAAATACCAATAACCCTTTTTGGTCATATTATAGTAGTGTCCTTCTGATGATTTCCATAGTTCAAACGCTCTCTTTGCTCCACCACTACATGTCGCAATGTTTTCATTTGTACCTAACCTAACCTTATCATGAGAAAAATCAGTTAACAATTCTTTCGCTCTTTCTCTGGCCACAGCCGTAGTATAATCACTAAGATACATCTTTT
>ONEN01000128.1 GCA_900316815.1 uncultured Eubacteriales bacterium
CGGGCTTCGGCTCGGCTTTTTCTCTTTCAATACTAACTTGAGAGGAGTGTAATTATGGCAAAATTCAATTTCAAGAATACCAACAAGACTGTGAACCGTGACGGCTTCCCTGCATATAAGCTGCAGGATAAGGAACAGCTTGTGACCGCTGTGCTGACGACGATGTTCGGCGAGCAGAAGAGTTCTACGGCTCTACCGACAGCGACATCTTTGTGCTGGCGACTGTTCTTTGCGGGGAGGATCCCGCCTTTGTCGCGAAGCTCGCCTGCTACGCGCGCAACGTTGCCAATATGCGCTCCGTCAGCCATGTGCTCGCCTGTATCATCGCGCATGAGGCGCATGAATATACCCGCGCGGTGATCCGCAACATCATCGTGCGTCCCGACGATATCACCGAGATCATGGCGTGCTACAAGCAGATGTACGGCAAGCCGTTCCCGAATGCGCTGAAGCGTGAGATTGCAGAGCAGATACAGCGATTTGATGAGTACGCGCTCGCAAAATATAACAGCAGGGGCATGTCGATGAAGCTCCGCGACGTCCTGCGCATTACCCATCCAACCCCGAAGGATGAAAAGACCGAGGCGTTGTTCCGCAAGGTGCTTGACGATACCCTCGAAACGCCCTATACATGGGAGACTGAGCTGAGTGAAAAGGGCAATACCAAAGAGGTGTGGGACGAGCTGATCGCCTCCGGCAAGGTAGGCTACATGGCACTGCTCCGCAATCTGCGTAACATCGTCAAGTGCGGCGCGGATATCGCCCCGGTGCTCAAAGTTCTCAGCGACCCCGAACGCGTGAAAAAGAGCCGTCAGCTGCCGTTCCGCTTCTTCAGCGCGTACCGAATGCTGGAGCAGGAGAACCTGATGACGCCCGAGATCCACCGCGCGCTTGAAAATGCTCTGACCGTTTCGGTAGAGAATCTGGATACCGTCCCCGGCAGAACGCTAATCGCGGTCGATGTGTCCGGTTCGATGGGCTCCTGTATTTCAAGAAAATCCACCGTCATGTGCTCTGAGATTGCCGGACTGCTCGGCGCGATGTCGAGCCGTATATGCGAGGACGCGGCGGTCTGTTACTTCGACTGTCCGGGCGGTTGGTCGTGTCTGAGAGGCGACAAGGGCTATATAGTGGAGCACTACGGAAAATATGATTCAATTTTAGAAATATGCAGAAAGCACATCTTCAGCGGGGGCGGTACCCAGATGGATCTGCCGATGAAGTTCGCGCTTGAGGAAGATAAATCCGCGAGTATCAAACCTTTTGACCGCGTGATTTATTTCAGTGACAATGTCTGTAATAGTTCTTCCTACGGTATCAAAACCGTGCAGAGCATGGTCGACAAGTACCGCAAGAAATACAATCCCGATTTCTGGGTACACGGCGTCGATTTACAAGGCTACGGTACGCAGCAGTTCTGCGGCAAAAACTTCAACCTGATCGCGGGCTGGAGTGATAAAGTGCTGGAATTCATCCTGCTTGCTGAAAAAGGCATCGGCTCGCTGGTGCAGACGATCGAAGAATATCAAATGAAATAAACGCAATTATCCCCTGTTTAACAGCAGGGGATTTTGGCTTTATTAGAAGATAGTATTAATTTAGCAAACTTATTTGACGGGAGAAAGGGTGATGATTGATGAAAATAGTAATTCGGCTGCTGTCGGTAATTCTGACAATATGCTTATTCATTCCGGTTGTTAACGTATCATCCGCCGAAACGCAAAGACTGCTCGGTGATGCGAACAACGACGGCATTGTGACGATTTCCGATGTGACAGCGCTGCAAAGGCATATAGCGCAATCGGAAACACTCGACTTCGAGAGTCAAGCGGCAGGCGACGTTGACGCAAGCGGCAATTTGAATATTACCGATGCGACAACCATTCAGCGTTTTCTCGCCGAAATGGATGTTGCGTATCAAATCAACGAGCCACTGAGCCTTTATGAAAAAGAATCATCAGCCGCTCTATCGGCGCTTAAAAACCGCCTTGCTCAGACAAAAGCGGCGGCAGGCGGCAAGCCCGTGCTGATATGCTCCTATGATACGGATGATATACATCTGAGCAACTCCGCCTATACCTACGACAACGCGCTGGCGGCTATGGCGTTTATTTCGGCAGGTGATAAGGACGACGCCGAAACGATACTCGACGCCTTTGTCTATGTCACGGAGCACGATCGCTACAAGCCCGGCAGGATTCGCAACGCATATGCCGCCGACACGGTTTACTATTACAACGGTGGCGACAGCGTAAAGCTGCCCGGCTGGTGGAATGCATCCGCAGGTCGATGGGAGGAGGATCAAACGCAGGTAGGCTGCAACACCGGCAACACCTCCTACGCCGCCCTCGCACTCCTGCAATATGACAAAGCATACGGCAGCGACAAATATCTTACCACCGCAAAAACGCTTATGGACTGGGTGCTTGATGAATGTTCCGACTCAACAGACGGCTTTGCGTCCGGCTTTGAAAGATGGCCCGAAAACGGCGATGTCGCCGTTCTTAAATACAAATCCACAGAAAACAACATCGACGCCTACGCCGCGTTCAAACAGCTTTACGCTGTTACGGGCGAGCAGAAATACAGGGACGCAGCCGACAGCGCGCTGAGATTTATCAAATCCATGTACGACTCAGACAGGGGACTCTTTTATGTGGGCACGCTTGATGACGGCAGCACAAACAAGAGCATAGCCGCGCTTGACGCGCAGGTGTGGAGCGCAATGGCTCTCGGCGATGAATTTGCTCCGTATACCGCCGCGCTTGATGTGGCGGACGGTATGAAGCTTCCTGACGGCGGTTATCCGTTCTATACAGCTAACGCAAACGGCGGCTGGTGGGCTGAGGGAACAGCGTTTACCGCGCTTATGCTGCGCGAGAGAAACCAATATGAGAAAAATATCGCCGCGATGAACGCGCTGTATCGCCCCGACGGCTTGGTTTGTTCTGGCGGCAAACGGATTTGATCCGTATTTATATAATTAATTATTTGGAGATTATTATGGGCTTGTTTTCAAAACCAAAGGTGTATGATTTATCGGCAATGTCGGACGAACAAATTGGCTTTTTGATTTTGTTTTTCAGAAACGGCTGGGCAAAGGAAGCTCGGCGCAGACTGAACCGTCAAACCCTTTTTGATGCGCGCATGGACAAAGAAATTGTCAAAAGCCTGCAAAAGAAGTATTTGCTCAAGGATGAAATGGACGTTGTTCTGGAGCTGCTGAACGCTGATTTGCGTTTTCACCCCGACGACAAGGACGAGCAGAGAATTATCAGTGATCTTAAACGCTGTATCAAATAGGAGTGTTCGATATGAAGTTTATACATAAAACAAAGGGCGATGTTTCGCCCTCGGGGAAAAACCCGGTATTTATCCATGCAATGGATGCGGACAATAAGCTGCGCGACAAAGTCGCAAAACTGCTGTTTATGATGAATAACGGTCACACCTACGCGGTTTGGTACGGTGATGAACCCGAGCGGCTGTATGATGAGCGAGGAGAGCTGGACTACATCGGGGCTTCGGTGTTCATTCCGGTTGTCACCGAGCATTATCTGTCGTGGTGCAACCGTATCGGCGGCAAAAAGCTCAAAGCATTTTTTGAAGAATTAGCGTCAAAAGGTACCGCGATACTTCCGGTTTTCAATGACCCCGAGCATATTGTCGCGCTCAATAAGCTGGTCGGCGACTGGCACGGTATTCCGCTTGATTCCAAGCTGACAATCGGTCTGTTCAGCGATCAGATCAACCGGTTTATTCCCGACAGCGAATTGTACGAAGCTGTGGAGAAAAAGGCGTTTAACGGAAAGCTTTTTTTAAGCTACCGTAAAAAGGACCGTGAGGAAGCACTAAAGGTAATGAAGGCGATTCACAACACCTCTTCCGCATCCGCCGTCGCGATTTGGTTTGATGACTTTTTAGTTGCGGGCAGAGATTTTAACGATCAAATTGAGGACAAGATAAAAGAAAGTGACGCAATGGCATTGGTGGTCACGCCGAATCTTCTGGAAAAAGGCAATTATGTGCAACGTCTGGAATATCCCAAAGCGCACGATAAGTTCAGCAAGAGGGTACTCCCTGTTGAGGCAGTCGAGACAGACCGCGGCGGGCTTTCATCATTATATGACGGAATCAAAAATATATCCGATCTCAACGACCTTGACGCTTTGGAGCTGCTTATGCGTCAGTCTGGTTTTGCGCCGCCTTTCATCAGCAGGGACAGAGATTATCTGCTCGGTATGGCTTTTTATCTGGGAATCCATGTTGAAAAAGATATGGAACGCGCTCTAAAGCTGTTAGAAGGCTCCGCCAAGCAAGGAAATGTGGACGCGCTGGAACAGATGGCGTTTTTCTATATCGCGGGAATCGGCGTTAAGCGCGACCACGACAAAGCGATTGAGTATAAGAATGAAGCGAGAAAAATCCTCGTTTCTCAAATGGACAAACAGCCGGTTGAGAGCATTCACCGTCTTTATAAGCTTCTTTACGGCGTGGACGGCTTGAGCCTGCTGTTGAGATCGCGCGACCGCTGTGTTGACGCGCGCTCGGCAGACGGACAGTTTTTGTCCTGCATGGATAAAATCTCTCCCTCAGAGCTGAAGGAATATGACCTGTACCGCGCGCAGGCACTCAACCACCTTTCAGATATCCACTTTGACCAAAATCTCTCATCTCAAATGATTGAAAACGCCTTGAAGCATGCGCGCGATGGTATTGAGATTATAGATGCGTCAAAAAACAAGTATGATAATGAGATGCAATTTGTCTACGCGCAGCTGATTGCCGGTCAAGCTGACTGCTACAAGGCGCAGGGCAAGGCGAGTCAGGCAGAGCGCTATTACAAAAGCGCCTCAGAAAAAGCGATTTCCGTTTATCGCAGCGCAAACGATATTGAATATCTCAGCTTGTTTGTCAGCGTAAATATCAACTTAGGCATGCTTTTGCGCGAGCAGGGCTATGCGGAGATGATGGCGCACCCCTCACAGAGTATAAACGCTATGCAGCCTGCGCGAAGTTACCTGTCAAACGCGGTTGTCAAGGGACGTGAACTGGTATCGGTGCATCCCACAATCAATCACCGCGAGAGTCTGGCAATCGCGCTGCTTGACTTGGCTCTGGTGACGCCTGAAAAAAAGCAGGCGGTAGAATATCTGGAGGAAGCGCTGAAAATCGCTAAGGAGCTTGTTGATGAAACAGGCGACGGCAGTCTTGACCCCTTGCGCAACGAGATCGCGCGTGTGCTGAGAAAGCGCAAGGGCTCTATCTTGAAAAAAATCATCGGAGTGCTGATTGCCCTGTTGGTTATTCTAATGTTATTAAAGTTGTTTGGAATAGTAGATTTTGAACCGTGGCTGAGACAGCTTTTCGGTATGCAATAATTTTTTTATCAAAAGGAGATTTAGAATATGTCATACACCGCATTAAATAAAATGAGAGAGTACAATAAAAACTGTTTCGGAAAGGATGTAGGTCCCTTTGAGCCGGACAAGTTCTTTGCGACCGACGGATTTGATCTAAAGAGCGCCGCGCTGCGTTTTATACACGACCGCTGCGAGGGCTTGATGTTTGACGATAAAAAGGATAAAGAATTTGAGAGTGGAGAATTTACCGGCAGCAGCATCGGCAAAAACCAGATCCCTTACAATATGCAGATGGACTTAAACCGCCTGTGCCTTGAGCGCGAGCTGGAGCATTTTATCGACTCCGGCGTTGCCGAAGATGCGTACAATGTCTACTACTGCTATCTCGAGATCTTTTTCGGTCACTACGGAAAGAGCAAGAAGATGATCGAACTGCTGTCGGAGTTTGAGAGTAATGGTTCGTCGCTTCTGATGAAGCACCGCGATCACTACTCCCACTCGGTGTATGTGTTCGCGCTGGGCTTGGCGATTTATGACACCAACGAAAACTACCGCAAAGCATTTCAGGATTTCTACGGTCTTTCCGATGACAATAAAGCCGCCGTCGTGTTCCTTGAGTATTGGGGACTGAGCTCGCTGTTCCACGACATCGGTTATCCCTTTGAGCTGCCCTTTGAGCAGGTAATGGCGTACTACGAGGTTGACAGGAAAAACCGCAAAATCGACGCGCCTATGATTGCCTACAAGGACGTCAGCGTGCTGACGAAAATATCCGAAAAAGCTCAGGCAAAGCTACATGAAATCTACGGAAGTAACTTTGACGACACCTGCGACCTGTTCGCGCGGGAAATCAACGAAAAGCTGTACGAGCAATACAAATACAAAAAGGATATGCGCGAGGTGCTGAACACCAAGCCCACGAATCCCGAGGAATTTACTCACTATATGGATCACGCTTGGTTTTCGGCGAACCGACTGTTTCAGGAGCTGACAAATCCGATTGTCACCGTCATTAAGCATGAAGGGCAGGAGGACGAGATCATCGAAGACTATTCGATATTAAACAAAATGAACGAAAAGCACATCGACGCGCTGACGGCTATCATCCTGCATAACAGTCTGTATAAATTTGTCGTTGCGGGCTACTACAAAACATGCAAAAAGCAAGTGCGGATGGAATGGCACCCGCTGGCGTATATGCTCATGCTCTGCGACGAGCTGCAATGTTGGGATCGTACCGCCTACGGAAGAAACTCGCGCACCGAGCTGCACCCAATGGCGGCTGACTTTGATTTCAGCGGCAACAAAATTGCGGTCACATATTTTTACGACGCTAAGGAAATAGAGAAAATCCGACAGTTCAAGGTCGATTACGCCGAGTGGATCAACAACGGCAAAGACCCCGAAAAGGAGCCGACGCTCAAAGCGTACAGCGGTATGTGGGAGAAGGACAACAGCTTTTTGACCGATATTCAGCATATCGTGGACACGACGCAGATTCCCCTTTCCGTAGATACCAGCCTGCGCGAGGTTGACCGCAAGGCGAAGCACACCTACCTATCCGTCAGCAACTTCCTGCATTTGTACGACTTCGCGGTCGCGCTGCACAACAGGTATTCTACCGATACAGGCAACGCCGCTGACGCGACGGTGAAGATGGAAACGGAGTTTGAGAGTCTTTCGCTGGAATATCAGCTTTCCAACATCAATCAGGCGAAGCATTTCAGCCATCTGCTGAATGTTATCGACTGCTTCTATACCGACCGTCCCGTTGACTTTGAAATGGTGGAGCGCTTCACGCCGCGCCAGACCGCCGCAATCGCTCCGCTCGAGCATCGCCGCTGGATCCACGAGCACCGCGAGATGGGCTGGATATACGGCGATTTATACGAAACCTGCGCTCTGCCCGATGTTTCCGACGATGAAAAGGATAAGCTCCGCAAGGCTTACCGCGAGCAGCTCAGAATGCACAAGCTCGCGATGGACGGCTTCCCGACCGACAGGGAGATAGAAATGCACTACAACGACCTGCCCACCTCCGAGCAGGGCAAGGACATCAAGCCCTTCAACAAAATGCTGGAGCTTATCAAACTCTATGACGGACTTAGGATCTATAAGCTGAACTAACAACGGAGTTGGTTTTATGAAATGGGAAGATATTATTTAGCAAACAGAGCAGGATCGCGGCAAATGATCCTGCTCTGCTTTTTACGCTTGTGCCTGTTTGCTTTTATAATCCTCCAGCGCCGCCTGAATCGCTTCCTCGGCGAGGACGGAGCAGTGCATTTTGTATGCCGGGAGACCGTCGAGCGCTTCCGCTACGGCTTTGTTTGTGAGCTGCATCGCGTCCTCCACGCGCTGTCCTTTGATAAGCTCCGTCGCCATCGAGCTGGACGCGATAGCGCTGGCGCAGCCGAAGGTTTCGAATTTGACGTCGGTGATGATATCGTCGTCTATTTTCAGATACATCTTCATAATGTCGCCGCACTTGGCGTTGCCGACCTCACCCACGCCGTCGGCGTTCT
>ONEN01000133.1 GCA_900316815.1 uncultured Eubacteriales bacterium
TGCGGCAGTCGATGACCACGGTGGTGTTCATCGCGAGCGCCTTGCGGATGGTCGGCTTGACCTCCTCGCTCTTGGTGATGCGCATTCCCTGCACGCCGAACGCCTCGGCAAGCTTGACAAAATCAGTCGCGCGGTGCGGGTCGGTCTGAGAAAAGCGGCTGCCGTAGAAAAGCTTTTGCCACTGGCGCACCATGCCGAGCACGGTGTTGTTCATTATCAGCACGATCACGGGCAGGTCGTAAGACTTCATCGTAACCAGCTCGTTGAGATTCATGTGGAAGCTGCCGTCGCCCGTGAACAGGAACACGCGGCTGTCGGGGTGCGAGACCTGCGCGCCGATAGCGGCGCCCATGCCAAAGCCCATTGTACCCATGCCGCCCGAGGTGAGCAGGGTTTTCTCCTGCTCGATCTTGGCGTGCTGAGCCACCCACATCTGGTGCTGACCCACGTCGGTCGCTATGATATCGCTGTCAGCCTTAAGCTCGTTTACGGCGTCGATGATCTCAAACGGCAGAACATAATCCGAATACGGCTTTGTCGCGTTGTCGAAGTGGTGCTTCCACACGTCGATCTTTCCAAGCCAGATCTTGTGCTCCTGCTGCTCCAAGCCGTTCAGGAGCGCCTGCAAAATCAGCTTCGCGTCGCCCAGGACATATTCGTCGACCTTGACGTTTTTGTTGATCTCAGCCTTGTCGATCTCGAGCTGCACGATCTTCGCCTGTTCGCCGAACTTTTCGCGGTCGCCGGCGACACGGTCTGAAAAGCGCGCGCCGATCGCGATGATAAGGTCGCAGGCGGCGGTTATCATGCCGGTCTCATAACCGCCGTGCATGCCGATATTGCCGATGCAGAGCGGATGACGGGCGGGCAGGCTGCCCAAGCCCATCAGCGAACAGCACACGGGCGCGTCGATCAGCTCGACAAAGCGCTTGAATTCCTCGGTCGCCTCCGCGCTGATGATGCCGCCTCCGGCATAGATCATCGGGCGGCGCGATTTGCGGATAAGCTCCTGCACGCGCGCGATGCTTTCGGGATTGGCGATCTGATCGGGCTGCGGCTCCTCGGGAGTCATCGGCTCAAAATCCGTCACTGTGGCGGTAATATCCTTGGGAACGTCCACCAGGACCGGACCCTTTCTGCCGCTGTGAGCAAGCTTGAACGCCTTGCGGATGGTGGGCGCGAGTTCCTCGATATTTTTGATCAAAAAGCTTCCCTTGGTGATCGGCTTTACTATGTTGACGATGTCGACCTCCTGAAAGCTGTCGCGGCCGAGCTGGTCGCGGGTGACATTGCCGGTGATGGCGACCATAGGGATACTGTCGATATTGGCGGTGGCGATGCCGGTGACGATGTTGGTCGCGCCGGGACCCGAGGTGGTGATGACCACGCCGGTTTTGCCTGTGGAGCGCGCGTAGCCGTCAGCCGCGTGAGACGCGCCTTGCTCGTGGGCGCTCAAAATGTGCCTGATCCTGTCGCTGTATTTATAGAGCGCGTCATAGGTGTTCAGCGCCGCTCCGCCCGGATAGCCGAAAACGGTGTCAACACCCTGCTCCAAAAGACACTCGCAAATGATATCTGCACCTGTTAACTTCATTTTGATACCCCTTTTTGGTATTTTTTTAGAACGCTAACCTTTATTTTAACGCATTAAAGCGTTGTTGTCAATATCTTGCGGTGAATCCGTTTATGACAAAAACGGTTTTCTTTGCCGATGATTCGCAGAATTTGACAAAATCCACGCCCTTGTTTTCGTCAAGATCGTCTGAGATAGCACGAAGAACAGCGAACGGGGTCTTGCAGCAATAGCAGACATGACCGATGGCGGCGCCCTCCATTTCGCAGGCGAGCGCTCCGAAGGCGTCGTTTATGCGCAGGCGCTTGCGGCGGTCGGCGACAAAAATATCGCCGCTGGCGATAACGCCCTGCTTCACGCGGGTATTTTCAAGACCCTCGCACACGGAAAGCAGCAGGTCGGACGCGGCGCGGTCGCACTCAAAATAGGTCACCTTGCCGTTTGGCAGCGAAACCTCGCCGCGCTTGTCGCCGATGGCGATGGTGTTCATGTCGTGCTCCACCGCTTTTTTGCCTATGACGATGTCGCCTATGCCGACCAACGGCGAAACCGCGCCGGCTACGCCGCTGTTGATGACCAGCTCCGGGCTGTAGTCATTGATAAGCAGGGTTGCGCACATCGCGGCGTTGACCTTGCCCACGCCGCAGACCACGATGACCAGCTCTTTGCCGTTGAGCGTGCCGCGGGTAAAGGTCATTCCGCATTTTTCTTCCTGATGAGTGTTTTCGCAGATCGAGAGGATACCGTCCGCCTCGATCTGCATCGCGCAGATTATTCCTATCATGTTTATTGTCCTTTCTCAGTTGAAATTTCCTGTTTGGTACATTATAACGGAGAGCGCCGCCAGCGGAGCGGTCTCCGCTCTGAGTATGCGCTTGCCGAGGGTCGCGGCTTTCGCGCCTGTCTTTGCCGCCGCGTCAGCCTCCGCCTGCTCAAAGCCGCCCTCGCTGCCGATGAACATGCCCACGGTTTTGGGCTTGTCCGTCAGGATATGCCGCACCGGCTCGCCGCCCAGCTCGTAAAAGAATACCGTCCGCTCGTTTTGCGCGGTCAGAGCCGCCGCCTCGCGAAAGCTTACGCACGCCGCCACCTCGGGAATGATACCCCTGCGGCTCTGCATGGCTGCCTGCAGCGCGATTTTCTGCCAGCGCTCTCTCTTTTTGGCAAGGGATTTTTCATCGGGACGCGAAACGCACCGCGCCGACAGCATGGGAACAATGCGGCTGACGCCCAGCTCCACGCATTTCTGCACGATAGTATCCATCTTGTCGCCCTTCGGCAGCGCCTGATAGAGCGTAACAAACACATCCGGCTCGTTTTCGCACTGCCTGCGGCTGACGACCCGCAGCGCGCCGTCCTCCGCCATGACGCACTCGCACTGCTCGCCGCGCGGCGTTACCACCGTCACGGCCTCTCCCTCGCGCAGGCGCAGCACCTTCGCGTGCTTTTGATTGTCGCCGCTCAGCAGGTAACTGTCGGATTCAATTTCGCTTTCACTAAAAAACCAAGCCATAACTACCTCTTTCACTGTTTTCCACTCTATTAACTTAAATAGGATTCTACTCTGCTGTTTTCTTTCGATTAATCATTTGCATTCTCCGTCAATCAATGCTACAATAATGGCAACGAGGTGATACTATTATGATAACATTAACCGATAGGGACATATTAGAACTTCTGAGAACCAACAACCTCCGCCGGAACACGCTCGAGGAATACGTCGTATCCGCGCTCGACGCGCTGCATTGGAAGGTCGCCACCGCCGAAAGCTGCACGGGCGGACTGGTGAGCGAGCGCATTACGCGCGTCAGCGGCTCCAGCAGGGTGTTTGACTGCGGCGTTTGCTCCTACGCCAACGCGATCAAAGCCAAGGTGCTCGGCGTGAGCGAGGAAACCCTGTCGACTCTCGGCGCTGTTTCCGCCGAAACTGCCGTTCAGATGGCGCAGGGCGTTAAAAAGCTGTCGGGCGCCGACATCGGCGTCAGCACCACGGGCATTGCGGGTCCCGGAGGCGGCACCGCCGAAAAGCCCGTCGGACTTGTCTATATGGGCGTCTGCACCGAAGAAAAAGCCTACGCGATCCGTCTGATGCTCGGCGGCGTCAACAATAACAATGACCGCGCCGCCATCCGCCAATTTTCCTCCGATGCGGCACTGTTTACGGTTCTGTCGGAATGCCGTTCGCTTCATACCTCCTGAAGCGCGTTTTCCCTGTACTGCGTGGGCGAGCTGCCCGTGAACTTCTTAAAGACGCGCGAAAAATACATCTGGTCGGAATAACCGACAGAATAGGCAATATCCTTCACGGTCATGGAAGAACCCGCGAGCAGAATTTCCGCCCGCGCCACACGGCGGTGGGTGATATATTCAATCACCGACATACCCATCTCCTCCCTGAACAGGCGGAACAGATGGCTGCGGTCGATTTTCAGCTTTTCCGTCACGTCCTTCACGCTGAAGCCCTGCGTACAGAAATTGGCGTCAATATAGCGGCAGGCGCGCTGCACATAGGTATCGTACTCCATATAGCTGCCGGGAAACTGCTCGATATAGTACGACATCAAAAGCAAAATACACCCCGCAAAGCGGTAGAGCGCGTACGGCTCGCCCGTTTCCTCGGGCACGTCGAACAGCTCCTCAAACCCCTCAAGGTCTATTGTACCAATGACGGGTTTATTTTTGAAAAAATCAATCCTGCTCAGAATGGCGGCGCAGGCAAAGCCCGAAAACTCCAGCCAGACATATTTCACCGCGGGATCAAATTTGATGCGGAAGCGGGAAAAGGGAAATACCAGCGCGGAAAAACCCCTCGGCGCTTCAAAATTGCGCCCGTCTATTTCGATTTGCATGACGCCGTCAAATACGTAAATCAGCTTGTAGGTTTCAAAAAGTGTATTTTCCTGCATCAACCTTTTGTTATTTTCACTATTACCTTTGGAATGGCAACGGAAGTGTGCCAAGTAATTTGCTATTCTTTTCATAATGCATTACTCAACATTTGTCCATATAGAACAAACAAATTTACATAGAAATATGGTGTTTTACGCGATATACTAATTATGTGTCATTTTAACACATAATACTATAAATCAACACTTATTCTCTTTCAAACAGCACAAGGAGCCTTTTCAGACATGGACTATCAATATGATGTGGTTAATTATAACAAGAACATACCCGCAACCATCATGCACATGCACCTATCTCCCGACACCCATAAAACGGAGCTTCAGTGGCACCGCGAACCCGAGATCGTGTATGTCATTGAGGGAAAATCGGAATGCAGCTGCAACGGTGAAA
>ONEN01000135.1 GCA_900316815.1 uncultured Eubacteriales bacterium
CAGGGCTCCAAGGCGGAGAGCAAAGCGGCAAGCAAGACGGAAAGCAAGGCGGAGAGCAAGGCGGAAAGCAAAGCAGAGAGCAAGGCGGAGAGCAAAGCAGAGAGCAAGGCGGAAAGCAAGGCGGAGAGCAGCAAGGCGGCAGACAGCGGCTCGCGCAAGCAGACTCCCTCCGACGCCAAGGGCGCCGGCACCCAGGTCTCCACCAAGGAGGACACCTCCGCCAAGACGCTCACCATCGGCGGCAAGAGCTACAAGGTCGGCGACAAGGTGAAATGCACCTACTTCCTGATGGTTCCCAACACCATGCTGAACTTCCAGGGGCGCGTTGTGTACGACGAAACCATGCTGAAAAAGACAGGCGCCAAGCTTATTGAGCCTGCCAACTACAGCGCCATCGTGAACCCCAACCTCGACGGCCGCGTGGTATTTAACGGCTCCAACCTCAGCGGCTACGACTTTACCTCGCCGGGCTACGAGTTCCTTGAGGTGGAATACGAGGTGCTCAAGACAGGCTCCACCGAGCCCGCCATCACCTTTGAGGTTCTGACAGACACCTCCGACAAGGCATACGCCAACGACGACGGCACCCTCGGCAACGGCGCCAAGCTCCGGACGGTTTATGAATAATGCTTTATGCTATTAATCAATTGACAATTGACAATTGAAAATGGATAATTTTGGTCGGGAAGACAGCTTTGCTTTTCAAAAGCCTTGTCTTCCCGACCGCTTTTTTAGTTTGGCCGGGTGCCCCGGCGGTCAGTGCGGCTTTGGCAGCGTGCCGCTGCTCTCAGTGCGGCTTTGGCAGCGTGCCGCTGCTCTCAGTGCGGCTTTGAATAGAGTGCATTTGCAACGCCTTCCGCAAACGCCGCGTCATAACGCGGGAGTTAACGGTTAAGTTAATGCTAAACGTTAGTTGCGCGTATTGGGTCAAGCGTCACGCTTGCGCGGCCGGGTGCCCCGGCGGTCAGTGCGGCTTTGGATAGAATGCATATAGCAACGCCTTCCGCAAACGCCGCGTCATAACGCGGGAGTTAACGGTTAAGTTTTTGCTAAACGTTAGTTGCGCGGATTGGGTCAAGCGTCACGCTTGCGCGGGTGTACTGCTTATTTTTGTTAAAACTGTCTATTTTTTTATGCACAGTTTTATGGTACAATGCGACTGTACCGTCATTAAACGGTATTTTCCGGAAAAATAAAAGGACAGCGGGAGGTGCTGCCATGACAAAAAAAGCCGCGGTCATCAATGACCTGTCCTCGTTCGGCAGGTGTTCGCTCACGGCTGCCATCGCGGTGCTGTCCGCTATGGGGCACCGGCCCTGTCCCCTGCCTACGGCGGTGCTGAGCGCGCAGACGGAATTTCCCGTTTATGCGGGCGAAGACCTGACCGCTCTCATGCCGCGCTACACGGAGGCGTGGGAGTCCAATCACGAGCGCTTTGACGGCATCTGTACGGGCTACTTCGCGCGCAGCGAACAGCTGCGCCATACCCTCGACTTTCTCGACCGCTTTCAAACCGACGGCACCCTCCTGCTGGTTGACCCTGTGATGGGCGACAACGGCAGGCTGTACCCCGCCTATGACCGCACCGCCTGCGGCAAGATGCAGGAGCTGGCACGCAGAGCCGATGTGCTCACGCCCAACCTGAGCGAGCTTTGCCTGCTCACGGGCGCGGACTATGACGCCCTGACGGCGCACGCGGACGACGCGGACTATCTGACCCGCGTGGCGGCGCTGGCGGCGCCGCTGTCGGCGGGACGCGGCGTGATTGTGACAGGCGTGCGCACAGAGGGCTGCATTGTCAATCTGACCGTGCAGGACGGCAGCGCTGACGCGCTGCGCTCGAGGCTCTTTGGCGAAAGCTTTTCCGGCACGGGCGATATTTTTTCCGCCGTGGTGTTCGGCGCCCTTCTCGGCGGCGACCCTCTCACAAGGGCGGCGGAACGCGCCGCGCGCTTTGTGGAGCTGGCAATCGCCGACACCGTGAAGGAAGCGCACAACCCACTGTACGGCGTTAATTTTGAAAAATTTTTATATACACTCAACGAGGTGAACCGAAATGCAAACAGTTAATTCCGCAAAAAACCGCTTGATCAACACCAAATCACTAGCCCTCGCCGCTATGTTCGCGGCGCTGGTGACAGTGACCACGGCGTTTATTAAAATACCCGCTCCGCTCGGCTACGCCCACGCGGGCGATTCCATGGTGTATCTCGCCGCCTGCGCCCTGCCCTCTCCGCTCGGGTTTATCGCGGCTGCCATCGGCGGCGCCCTAGCCGACCTGATTTCGGGCTACGCGGTTTTTTCCGTTCCCACAGCCATTATCAAGGCGCTGAACGTGCTCCCCTTCGTGCTGGCGCGCGTTTATCTCTCCAAAAGGCAGAGAGATGACAAAATCCTCCGCCTGCCCACGCTGCTGGCGCTCCTCCCCACCTCCTTCATCACGGTGGGCGGCTATTTCGTGGTGAACACCCTGCTGTTCAATCAGGCATACGCCGTGACGGAAACGCCCTTTAACCTGGTGCAGTCCGCCGTGGGCGCGGTGCTCTTTATCGCGCTGGCAATGGCGCTGGACGCGATCAGGTTCAAGCAGAAATTGAAATTAGGCTGATTTTTCCGATGTAAGATACGATTTTTCTGAAGGCACACTGACTCCGCATACTGCGAAAGCCGGTGTGCCTTTTGTTTGAGTGTACGGAAATCCATTCATGGTGAAGCCGATTTATACACCAAAAGTGCTTTTCATTCCCGAAAGGAAGGTTCCGTCATTGATAACATTAAAATGATTTTCCTCCGTCGTCACAGGAATGAATTGTTGCTGCGCAATAGGATTTTACTGCGTAATGAATGGTGCCTGCGGCACATGAGTTGCCGCTATGCGGCATGATGGCAGTCATGCCGTCGTCAAAATTGACGTAAATTGATTGCCGCGGCGGCAACTATGGGCTTGCAGTATTTCGGGGGTTGTGGTATAATGTAAGCTGGATTTTTGTACAAAGACAGGTGTATATATGGGAAATCAAAAAACCGTGATAAAGGTGGGCACCTCCACGCTCACCTACGAAAACGGAAAGGTAAACTACAGACGCATTGAGTCGCTCTGCAAGGTGCTGGCGGATCTGCAGAACAGCGGCGAGGATATCATGCTGGTATCCTCGGGCGCCATCGGCGTAGGCATGGGCAAGGCGGGACTCACCAAGCGTCCGCAGGAAACAAAGAAAAAACAGGCGCTGGCCGCCATCGGTCAGTGCGAGCTGATGTTTATGTATGACAAGATTTTCGGCGAGTACAACCACTCGGTCGCGCAGATTCTGCTGACCGCCGACGCGGTGGAAACCGAAAGCAAGCGGCAGAACATCAACAACACCATCGACGAGCTGCTCAACATGGGCATTATCCCCATCATCAACGAGAACGATACGGTGTCGATCGACGAGCTGGAGGGCAATAACTTCGGCGACAACGATATGCTCTCCGCCATCGTGTCGCACATCATCAACGCCGACAGGCTGGTGATCCTCACCGATATCGACGGGCTGTACGACGCCAATCCGCGCGTCTGCGAGACCGCCAAGAAGCTGGACGTGGTGACCAAAATCAACAAAACCATTCTCGACATGGCGGCGGGCACAGGCTCCAACCGCGGCACGGGCGGCATGATCACCAAGCTGCAGGCAGCCGACTACGCCACCAAGCGCGGCATTGAGGTCCATGTGTTGAGGTCCATGTGATGAACGGCGACAATCCCAAGCAGATTTATGACATCTTTGAAGGAAAAACCCCCGGCACCAAATTTCTGGCGCAGAGATAATCAAAGAAAATACAAAGCTATACATATTATATAGTATACCCTATTACCATATAAAGAGGAAGGAACGAAACAGCCATGACACAGCTTGAAACCATGGGCGCCAACGCCAGGCAGGCGGCGCGTATTCTGATGAACGCCGGCGCGAAGAAGGACGAGGCGCTGCTCTCGATTGCCAAAGCGCTGCGCGACAACGCACAGACCATCATCGAAGCCAACGATATCGACATAGAAAACGGCAAGGCGGCAGGACTGACCGCCTCCCTGCTCGACCGTCTGAAGCTGGACGAGAAGCGTATTCTCGGTATGGCGGACGGCGTGACGCAGGTTGCCGCCATGCCCGACCCGATCGGCAGGGTCCTCGAGGGCAGAACGCTGAAAAACGGCCTGCAAATCGAAAAAGTGACCGTTCCCATGGGCGTGATCGGCATTATCTACGAGGCGCGCCCCAACGTGACCTCCGACGCGGCGGCGCTCTGCCTCAAGGCAGGCAGCGCGGTGATTCTGCGCGGCGGCAAGGAAGCCATCAACTCCAACAAGGCGATCGCCGCCGTTATGCGCGACGCCATAGAGAGCGCGGGTCTGCCGCGCGACTGCGTGTCGCTCATCACCGATACCACCCGTCAGAGCGCGACCGAGCTGATGCAGCTCACCGAATACCTCGACGTGCTGATTCCGCGCGGCGGAGCGGGACTGATTAAGAGCGTGGTGGCAAACGCCAAGGTGCCCGTCATTGAAACGGGCGTGGGCAACTGCCATGTATATGTGGATAAGAGCGCCGATATCGAAATGGCGGCGAACATCATCTATAACGCCAAAACCTCGCGTCCCTCGGTGTGCAACGCCATCGAAACCATTCTGGTTCACAAAGACATCGCCGCGCAGGCGCTGCCCGTCATCAAGGCGGCGCTCGACGAAAAGAACGTGGAGCTCCGCGGCTGCGAGCGCACACGCGCCATTCTGGGCGACTGCGTGGTGCCCGTGACGGAGAACGACTACGCGGTTGAATTTCTCGATTATATCCTCGCCGTCAGGGTGGTGGACAGCCTCGACGACGCGCTTGACCATCTGGCAAAATACAGCACCGGTCACAGCGAGTGCATCGTGACGAGCGACTACGCTGCCGCGAACCGCTTTACCGCCGGTGTGGATTCGGCGGCGGTGTATGTAAACGCCTCCACGCGCTTCACCGACGGCGGCGAGTTCGGTCTGGGAGCGGAAATCGGCATCTCCACCCAGAAGCTCCACGCCAGAGGCCCCATGGGACTCAACGAGCTGACCAGCATGAAGTTCATCATCCGCGGAGAGGGTCAGGTCAGAATATAGAGCATAAAGCTTAGAGTTGAGCTTTTCGTTGCCCCGAATGCTTTGTGTATCCTATCAGAGCAACAGGTAAATCAGTGAAAAAATCAATGTGGGGTCGCTCTTCTCGTCCATCAGCAGGAGGAGCAGTATCATGATCAGGCTGTTTTCCTTGTTCTTGAACAGCACCTCCAGCATGTTGGGCGGCGGCGGAAGCGTTGCCGGCACAGGCTTTTGCGGCGGCTCGGGTCTTGGCGGCTCGATATGCGGCGGTTCGGGCTTCGGCGGAGCGGCAGGAGGCGGCGGCGCTGCGGACGGCTCCTGCCTTGGCGGCGGCTTCGGCTTTTCTTCCCTTCGCGCCTCGCCGCGCGGCGTGCCGCGGCGGCCGTGCGAGAGCTGCCGCGCGCGCTCCAGCGCTTCCTCTTCAAAACCTGCCATGCGAATCCCCCTTTATAAAAACAAACCGCTGTCCCTGAGCAGCGGAATCATACGAATCAGCCGTATCAGCCTTTGGGCGCTGTTCAGGCGCTCCAGCTTCTCGCCGCTGAGAAACGGGCGCAGCGCGTTCAGCAGCGCCGCGGTTTCGTCGTTCGGCTGCGACGCGCTCATCAGCGGCGCCAGCTTGGAGAGAGCGGTCATCATCTCGCCCCCTGCGGGCGGCGGCGCGGGCGGCTGAACGGGAGGCGGCGAAGGAGGCGGCGCTTCGTCCCCCAGACCGAGCTGCCTGCCGAGGCTCTGCACCTGACGCATCGCCTCGGGGTTGCTCATGATTTGGCGGAGGGTATCCTGCAAATCGGACATGACCGCTCCCCTACTGCTGCCGCAGCAGCTTCAGCAGCGCCTGCGCCTGCGGACTGTCCAGCAGCGCCTTCGCCTTTTCGGGGTCGCTGAGTATCGACTCCACCTGCTTCGCCCTGCCGCCGTCCACATGCTCCAGCAGCGCGCCCGTATCGCCGCGCTCGCAGGACGCGCGGATCTGCTCGGGCGGCATACGCAGCTGCTTTGACAGCGCTTCCATCATTTCATTAGCGTTATCAGCCATAAAACCACCTCGCTACATACTATGCGCGACGGGTCAAATTATGCCACGCTTCCCGCTGCGGAAACGGCATTATCAGAACGGAGAATCGTATGCGACTATTAGTTCTTTCCGACACCCACGGCGATTTCAACTCGCTCAGGCGCGCGCTCGACGCGCAGCGGAACGCCGAGGTCATCATCCACTGCGGCGACGGCGCCGAGCAGTACCGCTATCTCAAAGAAACCTGCTCCGACAGGCAGGTCATCGGCGTGCGCGGCAACTGCGACTGGACGAGCAAGCTTCCCACGGAAGAAACCGTCACGGTTGGCGGCAAAACGCTGTTCATCACGCACGGCCATCTCTATCAGGCGAAGTTCACCTTTATGAACATGGTCTACGCCGCGCGCGAACAAAAGGCGGATATCCTGCTGTTCGGTCACACCCATCAGGCGGTGACGGAGTACGACGACGGGCTTTACATCATGAATCCCGGCTCCTGCCACGGCTATTACGCGACCTACGGCATTATTGACATCACCCCCAAGGGCGATATTGTCACCAATATCGTCAGACTCAGCAGGTGAGCGCCTTGCAATTCAACGGATTTACTTTTGACGAACACACCCAAGCCCTGCTCTCGGAGCTTGACCGCAGCCGCCGCCTGCCCCACGCGCTGATCATCGAAAGCGCGCAGGAGGACAAGGCGCAGGAGCTGGCGACATTTTTGTCGATGTACGCCGTGTGCGGCGGAGAGGAGCGCCCCTGCGGCGAATGCAAAAACTGCCTCAACGCGCAGCGCAAGGCGCACCCCGACGTCTCGCGCCTGAGCCTGCCGCCCCAAAAGAAGCAGTACACGGTGGATCAGATGCGCGAGCTGATCAAGGACGCATACATCCTGCCCAACGAAGCGGCGGCAAAGGTTTATATATTGGAAAAATGCGACGACCGCTTTCCCCCGCTGCCGCAGAACACCTTTCTGAAGCTGTCGGAGGAGCCGCCGCCGAATGTGTATTTTATTTTGCTGTGCCAAAGCGCACAGTGTCTGCTCGCAACGATCCTGTCGCGCTTCACCGTGCTGCGGCTGCAGGGGCGCGCCGCGTTCAGCGAGGAAACGCTCGCAGCTGCCAAGGCGGTCGCGCAGGGCATTACGGCAGCTACGGAGTATCCGCTGCTCAAGGCGAGGCTGAGCCTGCGCGACGCGCTGGCGATTCTCTCGGGCGGCGACGCGCTCGGCGATAAGGAAACCGCCAATCTGCTTGCCGCGCGGCTCACGCGCAAAAAGCTGCTCGACATGATGGAGCTGTGCAGCGAGGCGGCGGGCAGGCTCAAACAAAACGCAAATATCAACCTCCGCACGGCGTGGCTGTGCGGAGAATTCAGGAGGATAACATGGCAGAGGTAATCGGCGTAAGATTTAAAGAAGTGGGCAAGGTCTATTACTTTGACCCGCTCGGCAACACCCTGCGCATCGGCGACATGGTCATCGTGGAAACCGCGCGCGGTCTGGAATGCGGCGAGGTGGCGATGGAGAACAAAAATATCGACGACGAGAGTCTGACCCATCCGCTCAAGCCCCTCATCCGCATCGCCACGGAAAAGGATTTGAACCATCTGGCGGAGAATCATCTCAAGGAGAAAAACGCGCGCAGGATCTGTGAGCAGAAAATCGCCGCTCACGGTCTGGAGATGAAGCTGGTCAATGTGGAATACACCTTTGACAACAGCAAGATCATCTTCTATTTCACCGCCGACGGCAGAGTGGACTTCCGCGCGCTGGTCAAGGATCTGGCGAGCGTGTTCCGCACGCGCATCGAGCTGCGCCAGATCGGCGTTCGCGACGAGGCGAAGATGCTGGGCGGTCTGGGCGTCTGCGGCAGACCCTTCTGCTGCAACAGCTTCATGGGCGAGTTCCAGCCCGTCTCCATCAAGATGGCGAAGGAGCAGGGACTGTCCCTCTCGCCCGTCAAGATTTCGGGCACCTGCGGCAGACTGATGTGCTGCCTGAAATACGAGCAGGAGGCGTACACCGACCTGCTCCGCCACACCCCCAAGGTGGGCGCCATCGTCAACACCCCCGAGGGCAGGGGTCTGGTGGTGGAAAACAACCTGATCGCCCGCACCCTCAAGGTAAAGCTCGACAACGCCCCCGCGGACGTGGCGCCCAAGACCTTTACCGTCAGGCAGTGCAGGCTGGTGAAGGACGGCTACATCAAGGTGAACAAGAAGGAGCTGGAGCAGCTGGCGAATCTGGAATAAGCCCCCTTCGACCTTTTCAAACAAAATTGTGTGAAGGTATTGCAAAATTCTTAATTTGTGCTATACTGAAATAAATCAAATAAGGAGGTTTTTGATTCATGGCATATGTAATTAGCGACGAGTGCATCATGTGTGGTGCATGTGCAGACGAATGTCCTTGTTCGGCTATTTCCGAGGGCGACGGTAAGTACGTTATCGATGCTGACGCTTGTGTAGACTGCGGCTCCTGTGCCGAGGTTTGCCCCGTAGGCGCTCCCGTTGAAGGCTGATAAGGTCACTGAAAAACCGACACGGCGGCAAGGAACTTCCTTGCCGCCTTTATTGTTTTTGAATTAGCATTGGCTAACCGCTTGCAGTCGGGCACGCTCTGTTGTATAATGGGGACATATCGAATGAACGAGGTGCCTATGAAGAATATCCATACCGAGCCGCTGGGCGGCGGCGTGTCGCTGCTTGTTTCGGACAGCTATCACTTTTCCACCGACACCATCCTGCTTGCCGACTTCTCGCTGCCCGCCGGCGCGAAAAAATGCGTTGACCTCGGCACGGGCTGCGGCACGATCCCCCTGCTGTGGCTGAAAAACAATCCCAAGCTCACCGTGACGGCGGTGGAGCTGCAGGAGGACGCCTGTTCCCTGCTGCGGCAGAGCCTCGCGCTCAATCACATGGAGGAGAAGGTCGCGGTCTGCTGCGCGGATCTGCGCTCCCTGCGGGGCACGCTGCCCTTCGGCGCGTTCGATACGGTCGCCTGCAATCCGCCCTACAAGCGCGGCGGCGCCGGGATAGTGAACCCCGAAAACGCCAAGCTGCTCGCGCGGCACGAGGCGGAATGTACCCTGGACGACGTGTGCGCGGCGGCTTCAAACCTTTTGCAGTTCGGCGGCAGGCTGTGCCTCTGCCAGCGCCCCGAACGGCTGGCTGACGCGATGGAGAGTATGCGGCGGTTCGACATTGAGCCAAAGCGGCTGCGGCTGGTGCAGCAGCGCCCGTCCAAGGCGCCCAAGCTGTTTTTGCTGGAGGGCAGGCGCGGCGGCAGGCGCGGTTTTCTGGATGTGCTGCCCACGCTCTTTATCGAGGACGGAGAGGGCGGCTTCTCCGAAGAAATGCTGGCGATATACGGCAGCTACAAAACAGACGCGCAGGCGGCGCGTACGGAAACAGAGGGATAACATGGCAGGAATATTATATGTAACGGGAACGCCCATCGGCAACCTCTCCGACCTGTCGCCGCGCGCGGCGCAGACGCTGGAGCAGGTGGACTTCATCGCCGCCGAGGACACGCGCGTCACCCTGAAGCTGCTTAACCATCTGGGCATTAAAAAGCCGATGGTGAGCTACTACGAGCACAACAAGCGCGAGCGCGGGGAAATCATCTGCGCGCGCATTGAAAACGGCGAGAGCTGCGCCATCGTCACCGACGCGGGTATGCCCTGCATCTCCGACCCGGGCGAGGATCTGATCAGGCTGTGCGCCGAACGCGGCATTCAGACGGTCGTCATTCCGGGTCCCAGCGCGTTGATTGCCGCGCTGGCGGTGTCGGGACTGGAAACAGGGCGCTTCACCTTTGAGGGCTTTCTCAGCGTCAACAAAAAAAGCCGCAGCGAGCACCTGCAAAGCCTGCTGCGCGAGCGGCGCACCATGCTGTTTTACGAGGCGCCCCACAAGCTTCCCGCCACGCTCAAAGACCTGTACGCGACCTTCGGCGACCGTCGGCTGAGCATTGTGCGCGAGCTGACAAAGCTGCACGAGGAGGTCATCCGCACCACCACCAAGGAGGCGGCGGAAACGCTTGCCGACGGCAGCGTCAGGGGCGAGATCGTCCTCGTCCTGGAGGGCTGCAGGGAAACCGAAGCGGAAGAAGCCGGCACCATGGAGGACGCCGTCGCGCTGGCGCGGCAGCTGACAGAAAAAGGAGAAAAGCCCGCCGCCGCGGCCAAACAGGCAGCAGCGGCAACGGGCTTCAGGAAAAACGATATTTATCGGGAGTTGATGACATGACCTACGAAATCGCACTGGAAAAAATACATTCCCTGCTCACCTTCGGTTCGCGCCCCGGTCTTGACCGTATGCGCGAGCTGCTGCGGCGGCTGGGCAATCCGCAGGACAAGCTGCGCTACATCCATGTGGCAGGCACCAACGGCAAAGGCTCCGTCTGCGCGGTGCTGTCGTCCGTGCTGGTCGCGGCGGGCTACAAAACGGGGCTGTTCATCTCCCCCTACATCACCGACTTCCGCGAGCGGATCCAGATCAACAACCGCATGATCGACAAGGAGACCCTTGCGCGGGCAGTCGCCGCCACCTTCCCCGTACTCGAACAGCTGCGTGAGGAGGGCACCGTCATCACGGAATTTGAATATGTCAACGCCCTGCAATTCTATATCCACGCGCAGGCGCGCTGCGACATCGTAGTGCTGGAAACGGGCATGGGCGGTCTGCTGGACTGCACCAACGTCATCAAGCCGCCGCTCGGCGCGGTGATCACCACCATCGGGCGCGACCACACCGCCGTGCTGGGCGACACCCTTGAGGCGATCGCCGAACAGAAATGCGGCATTATCAAAAACGGCTCGGCGGCGTTCACCTCGCGCCAGTGCCGCGAAGCGATGGCGGTCATCGAGAAAACCGCCGCGCGCATGAACGTACCGCTCATCAAGAGCGAGGACATCGAGGCGCACATCGAAGAAATGACGCTCGAGGGCAGCCGCTTCACCATCGGCGACATGGAATATCACATCCGTCTCGCGGGCAGACATCAGGTGGAGAACGCCCTGACAGCGCTGGCAGCATTATTCTATTTCAGAAATAAAAAGCTTCTGTCCATCAGTGACGAAGCCATACTGGACGGTCTGGAGGCGGCGGCGAACCCCGCCCGTCTGCAGCTGCTCGGCAAAGACCCGATCGTCCTGCTCGACGGGGCGCACAATCCCAACGGCGTAGAGGCGCTCCGCGAGGCGGTCAGGGCATTTCTGCCCGACACGCCTATCACCTGCGTGACGGGAATGCTCGCCGACAAGGACGTAAACAGCGCCGCGTCGCTGCTCAAGGGACTGTTCCGCCGCGTATTCACCGTGCCGGTAGACAATCCGCGCGCGCTTGCCGCGCAGTCGCTGGCGGCGATATTCGCCGCGCAGGGCGACGACGCCGTCGCCTGTTCCTCACCGCAGGAGGGAATTGACCGCGCACTGGCAGCGGCAAAGCAGGAAAACGGCGCGGTGCTCATTTGCGGCTCGCTCTACCTCGCCGGAGAAATCCTCTCCAAGCGTGCGCCGGGGGCATTTTCTCCGCGCAAGCGTGACGCTTGACCCAATCCGCGCAACTGACGTTTAGCTGAACTTAACCTCTTACTCCCGCGTTATGACGCGGCGTTTAGAGAAGGCATTGCCAGATGCACTCTGTCCAAAGCCGCACTGACAGCCGAGGCACTCGGCCGCGCAAGCGTGACGCTTGACCCAATCCGCGCAACTGACGTTTAGCTGAACTTAACCTCTTACTCCCGCGTTATATAGCGGCGTTTAGAGAAGGTTTTGTTAAATACACTCTGTCCAAAGCCGCACTGACAGCCGAGGCACTCGGCCGCGCAAGCGTGACGCTTG
>ONEN01000136.1:0-4677 GCA_900316815.1 uncultured Eubacteriales bacterium
CAGCATAACCGCGCTGGTGCCGTCGTACACGGCGTTGGCTACGTCGCTGATTTCCGCACGCGTCGGACGCGGTGCGGTCGTCATGCTCTCGAGCATCTGGGTGGCGGTGATGACATATTTGCCCTTGGCAACGCATTTGCGGATGAGCTTCTTCTGGATTTCGGGAAGCTTGATAAAGGGAATCTCAACGCCCATATCGCCGCGCGCCACCATGATGCCGTCGGCGTAGTCAATGATCAGATCCATATCGTCCACGCCGCTCTGGTTCTCGATTTTGGCGATGATCTCCACATGCTCATAACCGATGGAGTCGATAAAGTCGCGCAGGGTGCGCACGTCCTCGTGATTGCGGACAAAGGACGCCGCCACCACGTTGCCGCCCTGCGCCAGACCGAACTCGATGTCGCGTCTGTCCTGCGCGCTGACGTAGGGCATATTGATATGATAGCCGGGAATATTGATGCTCTTGCGGTTCTTCAGCACGCCGCCCTTGTTGACGGTGCAGACGATTCTGTCGCTGTAAACCGCCTTGGTGATGATGGAAATCAGTCCGTCGTCGAGCAGCAGCTCGCGGCCGATGGCGGCGTCGCCGTCGCGCCTGAAAATATCCACCAGCTTGGGATAAGAGATAGCGACGCCCTCGCTGTCGCCCTGCTCCTTTTCCTTATAAAGGGTAAACTCGGCGCCCTCCTCGAGCACAGCCGAATCGCCCTCAAAGGTGGCAACGCGCACCTCGGGACCCTTGGTGTCGATCAGGATGGCAACATTCTTGCCGCTCTCGGCAATCGCCTCGCGGATGGTGGCAAAGGTGCCCGTCAGGCTCTCGTGCGTACCGTGGGACATATTGACGCGCGCCACGTTCATGCCCGCGTCAATCATTTTCAGCAGCATCTCCTTGGTATTGCAGGCGGGACCCACCGTACACACAATTTTGGTTTTTCTCATAATATCGCTCCTTTCGCGGTTGGCAAAATAATCCATGTTCATTATACAGCATTCCCACCCAAAATTCAATATATTTTGCCGTCTTTTGCTCATATTTGCATAACTTTGCTTTAATTAAAAAACGGAGCCTTTGTTGAGTGTGGAGTTTTTTTGAGTGTGGAGTGAAGGTCGGGGCCGAGTGCCTCGGCTGTCACCGGCAGGGTGCGCCTGCGATATTAAGGAAAACGACATTAATGATAATGCGTTGGCTCATTATTCTACGCTTGCACAGGAATGAATTGACCTGCGGTCATGAATTGTGCCTGCGGCACATGAATTGGCTGCGCCATGAATTGTACCTGCGGTACATTATTTCCGGCAGGGTGCGCCTGCGGTCACTGCGGCTTTGGAACAAACGGTTTGACAAAAACGTCGGACAAACGCCGCCCTATAGCGCGTGCAGGAAGATGAAGCTTCCGGCCAAACGTCGCTTGCGCGAACTGCCCTCCCGTGGCAACGGGTTGACAAGGGGTGGGGGGTGTGTTACTATACTGATGGTTCGGTTTGCTGAAAAACCGTATAAAATTGACAAATATTGATGCTGAGGTGACAAATATGGGCGGAATAGACCGCAAAATCGACGGCATTGTAGACCTTTTGATGGAGGACTACGCCAAGGGGCGCGTTATTGATGAAAACAAGATGTTCGAGTATCCCGACAAGGACGTGGTGATCGATATTCTCGAAAAGCTGAAGGTGGTCATCTACCCCGGCTACTACCGCAACAGCAATTACCGCACCTATACCGTGCGCAATAATATCTCCATTCTGCTGGAGGACATCATCTATAATCTGCAAAAGCAGACCGCCATCGTGCTGCGCTATACGCCGCGGTTCGCGGACAGCGACGCGCCAACCATCGCCGCAGAGGCGGAGCGCGTTACCTTTGCCTTTCTGGAGCGGCTCCCGCATATCCGCGCCTACATCGAGACCGATATACAGGCGTTCTACGACGGCGACCCCGCCGCCTACAACAAGGACGAAATCATCTGCACCTACCCCGGGCTGTACGCCATTTTCTCCAACCGCATCGCGCACGAGCTGTTTCTCCTCGGCGTGCCGCTGATTCCGCGCATCATGACCGAGCACGCCCACAGCCTGACGGGTATCGACATCCACCCCGGCACCACCATCGGCAAATATTTCTTCATCGACCACGGCACCGGCATCGTGATCGGCGAGACCACCGAGATCGGCAATAACGTCAAAATTTACCAGGGCGTCACGCTGGGCGCGCTCTCCACGCGCGGCGGGCAGAACCTGCGCGGCAAAAAGCGCCATCCCACCATCCACGACAACGTGACCATCTATTCGGGCGCTTCCATCCTCGGCGGCGATACCGTCCTCGGCAAAAACGTCGTCATCGGCGGTAACGCCTTTATCACTGCCTCCATTCCCGAGGGCGCCAAGGTCAGCGTCAAGAGCCAGGAGCTGATGTTCCGCTATTCCTCCGGCAAGCCCGTTGAAACACGGGAGATAGACCCCGAGGAAACCTGTTTCCATAAGATATAATGAGCGCAAGCGCGCTCAATTCATGCCGCCCGGCGGCAATTCATGGCGCAGCCAATTCATGACCGCAGGTCAATTCATTCCTGCAGCCGACGCTTATGAATGTCAGTATCGCCGGAGATAACGGGAAGCCTGTATGCAGGAATGAATTGCTGCATACGCAGCATGAATTTACTTCGTAATGAATGGTGCCTTCGGCACATGAATGGCGGCTTTGCGGCATGGAAGGCTATATTATTCCGTAAAAGTCTTGATTTACGGCTGCGGCTTATGGTACGATAGTGCACAGGAGAGATAAAGTAAAGAAAAGGAAGGAAAAGGGCGCGTCCCAACGGGATGCGCCCTTATAATGAGCGCAAGCGCGCTCAATTCATGCCGCCCGGCGGCAATTCACGGCGCAGCCAATTCATGACCGCAGGTCAATTCATTCCTGCAGCCGGCGCTTATGAATGTCAGTATCGCCGGAGATAACGGGAAGCCTGTATGCAGGAATGAATTTACTTCGTAATGAATGGTGCCTTCGGCACATGAATGGCGGCTTTGCCGCATGGAAGGCTATATTATTCCGTAAAAGTCTTGATTTACGGCTGCGGGTTATGGTACAATAGTGCACAGGAGAGAGAAAGTAAAGAAAAGGAAGGAAAACCGATGATTGGAAAGAAACGATTTGTTGCCATGGGAATCGCGCTGCTGCTGATGGCGCTGGGGTGCGTGGTGTATGTTGCCGTTCACGGAAACAGCTACACCGACCGCATGATTTACTATACCAATGATTATCTGACTGACGACGACCTCGAGGTAACGGTCGATAAACCCGACGTCGTGCGGGCAGACAGGATATACCACGACGACAGCCACACCGTCTGCGTCGATTACGTCGGTCTGCGCGAGGGCACCGCCACCGCTACCATCAGGCTGCATATCGACCCCTCGCAGGGGGAAAACGAGGGCTGGCAGACCGAGAAGCAGCGGCTGTATGTCAACGGCTTTCATACGGTGTTCAATACGGATTTTATGAACTTTGACGGCTTCTTTTTTGTGGAAATCGTGATTCTCGCCGGGCTGATACTGGTGTTCCTCACCATGGGCGCGACCTTTGTGGAGTGCTTTTTCAAGGCGCGGTTCTCCTATACCATGGTCGCCTGCGGCGGTATTGCGCTGTTTACCCTGTTTGCCTTTGTGCTTGAGGTGTACCAGATGCAGTGGTTCAATTCCTTCCGCGGCTTTTTGCTGGATATGGCGGATTCCGGTTTTGAATTTTCCGTTCTGACCTCGCCCTTTATGCTGCTGTTCGCGGGCTTGATCGCCTTCAGCAACATTTGGCTGGTGCGTCACGAGGGCTTTCGTCTGCAAAATATGCTCGGCATCGCGCTTGCCGTGCTGTGGGTGCTCGGCGTTGGGTTGCTGTTCTGGCTGACGTACTCCGCCTTTCAGGGAAGCGAAGCGTATTTCCATGTGGCGGAGCGCCTGAGCTATTCGCTGTCGATCGTGCTCAGCTTTATGGAATGTATGCTGCTTTCGACCGTGGTCAGCGCCTTTCTGTCCACCAAGTACAAGCCGCCCCACAATAAGGACTACCTGATCATCCTCGGCTGCTGCATCCGGAAGGACGGCACGCTCACCCCGATCCTGCGCGGCAGGGTGGACGCGGCGATCAAATTTGAGCGCGAGCAGTTCGCGCAGACAAATAAGCACGCCAAGTTCGTCCCCTCGGGCGGACAGGGCGACGACGAGGTGATTTCCGAGAGCGAGGCGATGCGCCGCTATCTGCTGGAGCAGGGATACCCCGAGGAGCAGATCGTCACGGAGGACAAGAGCGTGAACACCTCGCAGAATATACAGTTCTCCCGCGACCGCATCAGAGAGGACGCGGGCACCCTCGATAACATCAGGGCGGGCTTTGCCACCACCAACTACCATATTTTCCGCGGCTACATCCTTTCCCGCAAGCACGGGCTGGACGCGCAGGGCATTTCCGCCAAAACAAAGTGGTACTTCTTCCCGAACGCGTTCCTGCGCGAATTCGCGGGACTGCTGTTTGACAAAAAATGGTTTATCGCCGGGGTTATCGCTGTCATTCTGATTCTGTTTACCCTCGGCGTACAATTTCTCGATGTAAAAATATAAGGAGGCATGTCGATGCTCACATGTGCTCATTGCGGCGCAGAAAATCCCGACGGCGCG
>ONEN01000136.1:4689-5832 GCA_900316815.1 uncultured Eubacteriales bacterium
CTGCAAGATGTGCGGCAAGCGCCTGAACGAAGAAATCATTCAATCCGAGCCGACCCGCGTGTGGGAGTCGGAGGAAATAAAGAAACCCGAGCCGACCCGCAAAAGGGCGTCGGAGCCAATAAAGAAGCCCGAGACTGCCCGCAGGCGGCATACGCTCCGCCCCGAGGAGGCGGCAAAGGGGGGCGCTCAGTCAAAGGGCAAGAAGGCGAGCCCGAATGAATATCCCCTTGTGAAGGACGCGGACTACGGCGAAACACAGCCGTATCAGGCAAAGCGCACGAAAAAGGCGAAGCCGCGCCCCAAGCCCGCGCCCGAGAAATATCCCTCCGAATATTATCCCTCGGAGTATTATCCGCAGCCGTACCGCGACAACCGTGCGCAGGCGTACCCGCCGCAGTACCGCGATAACCGCGCGCAGGCATATCCGCCGCCCGTGCGCCGCGGAAGAAGCCGCGTGCCCTATCTGGTGGTGTCGTTTCTGACGGCGGCGGTTTCGGTGCTGTGCTTTGTGCTGCCGTACCGGAGCTGGATGTCGTTTGAGTTTCAGCTGCTGGGCTATGACGTTTACAGCGGCACGCTGTCGTTCAGCGACATGGCAAAGCAGTTTTACCGCAACGAAAAGCTGCTGTCGATGCTCACGGGCTCCGAGAACGAGTATCCGGAGTCCATGATTCCCGATTCCGTCAACGAACAGTACGCGCAGGGAAGGCTGCTCGCGCTATTGCTGGCGATCGGCTGTCTGGTGGCGCTGGTGCTGTTTGCGCTGATGATACTGGCGGTGCTCCTGCGCGCGCGCGGCGCTGCCGCCTCGTTCGGCATCATCGGCTCGCTGCTCTACGCGGGCGTGACCGTCGGCGTGATGTACACCGTCAAGCAGCTCAATCAGCTGGTGATAGAGTACGACGATACCTCGTGGAACCTGATACAGTTCCGTCTGACCGAGATACCGTACTACGCGCTGGGACTGGCGGCGCTGATTTTCGTCCTGTGCATTCTGTTCGCCGTTCTGGGAGCAGGAACGGAAAAGAGAAATTGACAATTGAAAATTGGCGCCGCGGGCGCTCTCTCCGCGCAACTAACGTTTAGCAAAAACCTAACCGTCATGCACGCGCTATAGGGCGGCGTGCGCCGTGGGCGCTTTAT
>ONEN01000117.1 GCA_900316815.1 uncultured Eubacteriales bacterium
AAGGTGTATGTGGCGACCAAATTCCCGCAGACCTTCACCGACGGCAAAGCGTTTATCATCAAGCTCGCGAGCGCGAGCGACGTTGCCGTTGCCGACAGCTTTGAACTCGACGGCGCCGTGACCATCGTCACCAACGACGCCAAGATTTACATCCCGATGGACGAGCTGGTAGACAAGGCGGCAGAGCTGGCAAGACTCAGCAAAGAGCTGGCGCAGGTGAAAAAGTTCCTCGCGCAGTCCGAGGGCAAGCTGAACAACAAGGGCTTTGTTTCCAAGGCGCCCGCCGCCGTCGTGGAGGGCGTGAGAAAGCAGGCGGAAAAGGAACGCGAGAAAATCGCGCTCATCGAAGCCGCCATCGCCGCGCTGCAATGATTTTTTCAGCTTAGCTTCGGGCAGAAGCCTGAATGCAATTGAAAATTGAAAGTTAAAATTTTTGGTCGGGAAGTCAAAAAACTGTCTTCCCGACCAAAATTATGCATTATCTGTTTTTATTCTCAATTTCCCAAAAGCGTTCCGTTCACACCGCAAGGCTTCTCATAACGGCGGTCACATCTCTGACGTTCACCCTGCCGTCGCCGTTAAAATCGGCTTGGAGGAAGGTCTTTTCGTCGTTGAGGTCAAGCTCCGTATATTCCGCGAGGAAGCACTGCAATGCCGTCGCGTCGTTGATGGACACCTGACCGTCGCCGTCGAGGTCGCCGACGGTAAAATCGATCGGATTTTTCGGGATCACCTGCGGCTCGACTACCCACTCGCCGCAAATCAGGCAGCGCACGCCGTCTGTCAGCCCCTCTTTGGTGTAGGTGGCAGGCGTGCCCTCTACCACATAAGTTTGCGTATGGCTGCAACCGACGGTGATGGTGAAGGTCGCGCCGCTCTTTGTCACATAGTCAAAGCCGCTCAAATCGAGCCTCAGCTTCACGCTGCCGGGTTCGCGGGTATAAAAGCTGATATTTTCGCGGGAGTTGTAAACAGCTGCCGAGGAAACGCCGCTTTCCTCAAAGGTGCCGCCGAAATTCAGATCCCAGTCGTTGTTAATGATAAACTTAACAGCACGCGGCGCATCGTCGGAGGATACGCCGTCAAAGGCGATCTCCCAAACATCCTCGGCGACCTGCGTCATACCGTTATACATGGGATCCCAAAGCCTGTCGCTCAGCCAGTTGTCCTCGCCGTTGCCGACTGCGGCAATTCTGTAACAGTAGAACTCTTTTACTCCGTCGACAATGTCGCCCCTGATCTGCGTATAGTTCTTCTCGGAATCATAATCCACGGCAAAGGTACCCGCGCCCGTCAGATTAAAACAGACGGTGTTGCCGGTCACCATGCCACATGTCTCATCGCCGCCCTTGAATGTTCTGACCTTGACGGCACTGTACGCCTTATCAACGGTGTAGCTCATGCTGTAGGTGCCGTCCTCGTTGCGGATAAGGGTGTTGGCAATATTCGTTCTGTCCATTTCGGTTCCGAAAATCGCTGCCTCACTGCCGCCCGCGATGTACATATCATACGAAACATAAATGTTGAATTTTGCCCCCTGTTTGGTCGCGTAGTCAAAGCCGCTCAGGTCGAGCTGCGCCGTGACCGAGCAGCGGTCATCGGTGGCAAAGGTGATGTCTTCTCCGTTGTAAACGGAATCGGAGATTTTGTCGTTGCCGACAAAGCGGCCGCCAAAGCTGTGCGTCCATGTGCCGTCGGTAACAAACTTGATTTTCAGCGACTCGCTTTCGGGAACATCCGTAAAGCTGATTTCCCATACGTCCTCCGCAACCTCGGTCATTTTGTTTTCCGCGGCGGCAGGATTCCAGTTAACATCATTCAGCCAGCCGTCATTGCCGTTGCCCACCGCATAAACGCTTTCATATTTGAATTCGGTGATCTCCTGGGAAATGCTGCTCTCCACATAAGTGATATGCTGCGCGGGATCGTACAGCACGGTGAAGGTACCCGCGCCCGTCAGGGCAAAGGTCACGTTGTTGCCGTCCTTGTCGCCGATCCACGCAGTGCCGTTCTTGACGGTCTGAACCTGCACGGCGTCGTAAGCGCAATCAACAGTGTATTCTTTTCTGTAGATACCGTCGGCGCCCTTGGTCATCTTGTTGGCAGTGTCGGTTCCGTCCCAAATCGAGCCGAAGATATCCTCCTCACTGCCCGCCACAATATAGACGTCCTCAGCGGGGACGGTCGTGGGCGGGGGAGCCGTGGTGACTGCCGTTGTCGTACCCGGCTGCGCGACTGTAGTGAGGGTGATGGTAAAGGTCGCGCCCCGTTTTGTCTCGTAGTCAAAGTTGCTCAAATCAAGCCGCGCTCTGACATTGCAGGTGTCATCGGTGGTAAACGCAATGTTGTCGCCGTCGTAATCAGCATTCTCCTTGACGCCGCTGCGGTAAAACCATCCGCCGAAGTTGTGCGTCCATGCGCCGTCAATGGTAAATTTCATCTTGCAGTCGGTGTCGGCGGGGACATTTTGGAATTCGATCTGCCAAACGTCCTTTTCTACCTGCGTCATCTTATTTGACGCGGCAGACGGATCCCAGTTTTCACCGTGGAGCCAAGCACCGCTGCCGTTGCCGGCCACGTAAACGGCGCTGTAATCAAGACCCGTTACCTCCGCTGCCACGCCGCTCTCCACATAGGTGAGGTTCTGCACGGGGTCGTAGAGCACGGTAAAGGTGCCCGCACCCGTCAGGTCAAAAACAACGTTGCCGCCATCCTTGCCGCCGATCCACGTCGAGCCGTTCTTGACGGTCTTGAGCATCACGCCGGAATAAGCACAGTCAACGGTGTACGTTTTTCTGTAGATACCGTCGGCGCCCTTGGTCATCTTGTTGGCAGTGTTGGAGCCGTCCCAGCGTGTGCCGAAGATGTCCTCCTCGCTGCCTGCCACAATACAGACGTCAGCCGCCGCAGCCGCCGCAAACGGGAACACCGTCAGCAGAAGCATCGCCGCCAGTATGACAGAAATCATTTTTGTTAACAAACCTTTCATTTCCGATCCTCCTTGTATTTTGTATTTATTACTTCCATTATAATACATCATGAATTAACAAGCAAGCCAAAATTTCACCATCGTTTTTGTCTGATCTCACTAATTAATTCCAGAGATTGTTTGTAGAAAGTGCGAAGTCGACGAGACTCCTGTCAATTAACAGTTGAAAATGGAAAATGGAAAAATTTGGTCGGGGCCGGGTGCCCCGGCTGTCAGCGCGGCTTTGGTGAAGACGGCCGGACAACACGTGCGGCTAACGCCGCCTTATAACGCGAGCGCGAAAGGCCGGGTTGCTGCCGGATGTTGGTTGCGCGGATAAAGCGCCCTCGGCGCACACGGGCATAACGGTAAAGTCGCTGCAAAACAGGAAAAAATCACATTGCAGTAAGTTCATATAAATGGAATCGGGCAGACAAGGTTGTTCAAAAATCGACCTGTCTGCCCGTTTTTCAATCCGCGTTATCAACGTTTAGCAAAAGCTTAACCGTCATGCCCGCGTTCGGGCGCGGCGTTCGCTAAACGTTTTTGCCCGGCTGACCTCGCCAAAACCGCACTGAGAGCCGAGGCACTCGGCCGGCCGCAATAAAAAAAGCCCTTGACATCTCCCTTTCCTTGTGCTATACTCATATTAACAAATGAACAGATATTCATATGTTCAATTATCAATACAAGGTGATGCAAAATGGATAACAACAACTGTCCCGATATAGAAGTCCTGTTTGAGCTTGCCGACCTGTTCAAGGTGTTCGGCGATTCCACGCGGCTGCGTATCATGGTGCTGCTCACCGACGCGGAAATGGCGGTGTCCGATATAGCGGAGGCGCTGAAAATGGAGCAGAGCACCATTTCCCATCAGCTGCGCGTGCTGCGGCAGAATAAGCTCGTGCGCGTGCGCAGGGAAGGCAAGCAGATGTATTACGCCCTCGACGATGACCATGTAAAGAAAATCATCGAGATGGGCATGGATCACATTTTGGAGTGATGGTATGAGACACACACTGATTCTGGATAATCTCAATTGCGCCCACTGCGCGTCGAAGATCGAGACAAAAATCGCCGAAACGGAGGGCTTTGGCAACGTCAGCTTCAACTTTGCGACAAAGAAGCTGCTTTTTGAGCACGAAGCCGCCGACGTTACCGAACAGGTGCAGGCAATCTGCGACAGCATTGAGGACGGCGTGACCGTCCTCCGTCCGGAGAAGCACAGCGGGCTCGAACACCACGACCATGACAAGCACTGCCATGACGACCACTGCGGCTGCGGTCAGCATGAGCATCACGACGGCCATGACAGCCATGACAGCCATGAACACGGTCACAGCCATGAACACGGTCACGGCCATGCGGGCAATAGCAAAAACATCCTGCTCGCCGCGTCCGTCCTTCTCGCGGCGGCGGCATTGGTGCTCCACCTGTTTGTTCAGGGCGACACGGCGTATTGGGTCGTATGCGGGCTGAGCTTGGCGGCAACGCTCTGCGCGGGCTACGATGTATTTATCAAGGGCTTCAAAAACGCCTTCCGCCTGCGGATCGAGGAAACCGTGCTGATCACCGTCGCGGTTATCGCGGCGTTCTGTCTCGGCGAGTATGTGGAGGCGGCGGCGGTGACGGTTCTGTTTTCCATCGGCGAGTTCATCGAGGACTTAGCGGTCGGCAAAAGCCGCCGCGACATTGAAAAGCTCAGTCAGATTCGCCCCGACAACGCCACGCTTTGGGAGAACGGCAGAGAGCGCACCGTTGAAGCGGCAGAGGTAGCGGTCGGTTCGGTCATTCTGGTCAAGCCGCATGAGCGCATCCCGCTGGACGGCGTTGTACTGGAGGGCAGCTCCACCCTCGACGCGTCGGCGCTGACAGGTGAGAGCCTGCCGCTGGCTGTCACGAAGGGCAGCGAGGTGCTGAGCGGCGCCATGAACGGCGAAGGGCTGCTGCGGCTGCGCACCACCAAGGCATTCGGCGAAAGCACCGCCACGCGCATTATGCGGCTGGTCGAGGACGCGGCAGCGCAGAAGGGACAGCGCGAAAAGCTGATCACGCGCTTTGCCAACATCTACACCCCCATCGTCATCGGCCTGTCCCTGCTGATCGCCGTAGTGCCGCCGCTTTGCGGACTCGGCAGCTTCAAGGAATGGATCATGCGCGCGCTGGTCGTATTGGTGGCGAGCTGTCCCTGCGCGATTGTGATTTCCGTTCCTCTCGCCTATTACGCGGGAATCGGTGCCGGATCGCGAATGGGCGTGCTGATTAAGGGCGGCAGGTACCTCGAGGCGCTCGAAAAGGCGGACAGCTTCGCCTTCGACAAAACGGGCACGCTCACCACGGGAAAAATCTCCGTCGGCAAAGTGACTGCACTCGAGGACTATACCGAGGACGAAATCCTGGCGCTCGCCTCCGCCTGCG
>ONEN01000148.1 GCA_900316815.1 uncultured Eubacteriales bacterium
CGTTATTCCCGCCCTCGGCAGCGACCCCACGACCTTTACGGTGCTGGAAATCGGCGATTATAACGCGGATGCAAAGACCTTTGTCGCCAAGGTGCAGGGCAAAAACCAGTACGGCGACGACATCACCAAGTATTTCAAATGCGATTTTGACGCGGCTAATCAGTATGTCACGGAAGCCTACGATAGCTATTCCTATGCCTCGGGGTTTTACAGTGAGGTGGATTTGGATAAAATCAACAGCGCGCTCAAGGATAAATGGAAGGAAACGGGACTCGGCGTATAAGCATTCAAAAGCACAGGCAACCGCTTTGCAGGCGGCGCTTGTGCTTCTTTTTTGCCGGTTGTATTGTCTGTATGGCGCAAGGGAAGATTCGTGTAAGTTGCCCAAAACATTTCTTTCTATCGGAAAATAGTCAATAATGTTTCATAATTGTTTCTTGTTTTTTAGTAGAAGTATGATATAATTATAATGAGAATTTATCCTTTAGGGTCGGATAACGGATTTGCCGTGAAAACGGGCGCGAGGGAGAGGCGTCCGGGAGCGTTTTTGCCCGCTGTTTCCCGGTCGGGATTCGGTGCAAGGCAGTGTGCGTGAACGCAGCGGCAGGTGTTTGAAACCGTGAAAGGAGAGATAACGATGATACGGATTTTGCGGCGTGTGCCGCTGTTGGTGTTGATGATGTTGTATGTTACGGGTGCCGCCTCCTGCGGCGGTAAAATGGAATCGTCGTCTGCTTTGCCGCAAGAAGAAACCGTCTGCACAACAGAGCAGACCACTGCCGCTCGAAGCGAAGAAGCTTCGCACAGCGACAGCCTTTATCTTTCGGCGAACCAATATGCTGTGGAGCCGAACACACACACGGAGGTCACCTTTTACGCCCGTGCTGAGACCGCCGCGGCTGAACAGGTTATCCTTTACTGCGAGGGCGCTGCGCTGGGGGAGATGCACAGGGACTCCGCGTCGGATTATTCGCTGACGCTGGATTTGTTTTCCGACACCGAGAAGGAACAGGGCTACTACGCCGCGGCAGGCGGGGAGAAAAGCGACGTATTTTATGTCAGCTTCCGGCATACCGTAATACCGGACGCGTCCGATGAAAAGACAGAGGATGAGATAGCCGAAAGCGTCCGCGGCGCGGTACAGGCGTACACAACCCCGGAGGGGCTGATAAAAGCGGATTGCTATGAAAAGGCGGAAAAAGCCGTCTGCGGCGTGCTGGATACATACAAAAGCCAATCGCTTATTAAATCGTATTCTTTTTCGGGAAGAAATGTGGTTGTCACCTTTCCGTCGGGATATACCATGCATATTATGCTGAGAACGGAGGGGATAAATTGACGTTCAGGCAGGATTACGGCAGGCGGCTTTGGCGCTGCCGTTACAGTTTTACGGAAAAGGAGGGAGAGCATACCGTATCTTAAGGGAAAAGCATGAGGAAAGAATGAGGAAAAACGAAATTTTTGGAGGTAATACGATGAAACGACTATTTCAACACAACATTCACGGCAGGGTGCTGTCCGTGCTGCTGGCCGTTACCGTCGGCTCGGGCACGCTTGTTATGGCGCCCTATGTTGCCGCGGGCACAGGCGGCGCGGCAGATGCCAATGCGGCTGCCATTCCCATTGCGGCGGACGGCGCGCTGGATAATCTAACCGAAATCACGCCTGAGGAAGCGAGCCGCTATCTGTCAGGCAATAACGCGGCGCAGGCGGCGCCCAAGGTGACAATTGAGAGCTTTGCGTCCGACACAAAGACCATTCCCGTCGGAGAAGCGAAAAGCGTTGTTTTTACAGCCAAGCTGACCTGCGACGGCATTTTGGGCGAACAGGACGTAAAGGTTGTCGACGGCGACGGCAGCCTGATCGGCAGCATGAGAGATGACGGACAGGAAGGCGACGAAGCTGCCGGCGACGGAACCTATACGCTGCGGGTCAGCCTGTCGCCCGATAAAGAGCAAACCGTCAGCTATCACGCGGCTGCGGAGGGCGCTGTCAGCCCGTCCGTCAGCATAGGCTGCTATGTTCCCCTGAACAGCGCGGACCTGAACAGGATGGAAAAGGCGGATAACGAAATCAAAAACGTTGTCACGTCCGAGACATTCCGCGGAAAGTCCGACGGCGAAAAAGCCGAGACGGTCGGCAAGCTGCTTAAACGGATGGCGGACGACGGTGAGGTTAAAGCGGATTCCATCCGCTACAGCGAGCGATCCAACGAGTATTACTTTGAGTACAGCACCTCCGTGCCCTGCGTTATCGTGCTGGATGAGCGGGACAAGAATTATAACGGTGCTGCTCCTGCGGGAAGCGACGTTATCAACGCTATGACGGAGAAGAGCGACGCGGGGGCTGCCTCTGAGACAAACGCTGCCGCAGAGGCGCCTGTGGGAAGCGGCTACAGCGCGATTGTGCTGAACGCTTTTGAAAACAGCGTGTACCGCAGGTCCTTCTACGAAGAATTACAGACCGACTGGAACGGTAGGGGATTGACTACGACGGTAGACACCTACGTTACGGTTGCCGATTTGAAAAACCTCGGTTCGTACGACGTGATTGTTTTTGCCATGCACGGTTCTATGACCGATGTATCGGGTACCGGCGAGGTTCCTGCCATCTCCCTTAACGAGGCGGCTACCAGCTATACCGACAGTCAGTATGAGTATGAGCTGCGCACAAGAAAAAGTATTCGTAAAGCCTATTACACGGATGAAACCACCTATCTGGTTGCTCCCGGCTTCTTCACAGACAACTATTCGGGCGGCGGTCTGAGCGGCAAGCTTGTCTATTCCGAATCCTGTGAGTTCTACGGTGCCGACGCTTACTCCACCTCGCCCAATTACACCTTTGCCAACGCGCTGCGCTCCTGCTCTGCAGGCGCGGTTGTGGGCTATCACAACAGCGTTTACGCGGACTACAGCCGCGATATGATGAAATATGTTGTCGAGGTGACCTTTGAAGGTGAAGAGGTAGGCGAAGCGGTCAGTAAAGCCAAGGGTGTTTACGGCAATAACGACGGAGGCAACCCCGGCGCGTATCCCGTTGTAACGCCGACCAACAGCTCCTATGTTCTGCGGTATGAGACGCTTCCGCTTAACACTACAAAAACCGTCAACATCGATAAGGCGGGCACCGCCAAGTATTTTAAATATACGCCTTCTTCCGCGTTGTCGGCAAGCTTCTATTCCACGGGAAGCAGCGACACCTGCGGTTATCTGTACAGCGCCGGCAAAACTCAGTTAGCGTATGACGATGATGGCGGTACCGACCATAACTTCAAAATCACCTACTCCCTGTCGGCAGGTGCTACCTATATTTTTGCCTGCAAGTTCCTGGGCTCTTCCAAGACGGGCAGCTTTCAGGTGAGGCTGGAGGGAACGGTGCCGGTTCAAAAGAAATCCATCGCCAACTGCACCATTACCCTTAACCCGACCTCCTTTGTCTTCAACAACACGCCGCGCACTCCCACCGTAACGGTCAAGGACGGCTCCACTACCCTGAAAAAGAACACTCATTACACGGTGACGTATGAAAACAACGTTAACGTCGGCACGGCAAGAGCGATCATCAAGGGTATAGGCGATTATGAGGGACAGGTAACCAAGACCTTTACCATTTCGTACGCCAACCTCGCGCTGGATACCGACCAGGTCATCAAGGTCACCACGGCGGGCGACATGCGGTACTTCAAGTTTGTGCCCTCTGCCAATATGGAAATCAAGTTTTATTCCACGGGCAGCTGTGACACCTACGGCTATCTGTACAACGCGAGCCTGGGTCAGCTGGCGTCAAACGACGACGGCGGCGAAGACCATAACTTCTGCATTACCTATTCCGTGACGGCGAACACCACCTATGTGGTGGCGTGCAAGCTCTACAGCTCCACCGCGACGGGCAACTTCTATGTGAAGATCAAGCGCAACGGCAAGCCGATTTCCGACTGCACCGTTACGCTCAACACGACCTCTTATATTTTCAACAACAAGGAGCGCACTCCCGCCGTGACGGTCAAGGACGGCAGCACCACTCTGACCAAGAACACCCATTACACGGTGAAGTATGAGAACAACATCAACGTCGGCACGGGCAGAGCCATCGTCACGGGTATCGAGAACGCAGGATACACAGGCTCCGTTACGAAAACCTTCACCATTTCGTACGCCAACCTGGCGCTTGATACCGACCAGGTCATCAAGGTCACCACGGCGGGCGACATGCGGTACTTCAAGTTTGTGCCCACTGCCAATATGGAAATCAAATTCTTCTCCACGGGCAGCTGCGACACCTAC
>ONEN01000219.1 GCA_900316815.1 uncultured Eubacteriales bacterium
CCTGCGGGTGCGGATGGCGCGGATGGCGTCCATGATGCGCTGCATTTCGGCTGCCGCCTCGGGGAAGTCCAGCTCGTCGTGCCACTGCGGATAGGCAGCCAGCATGACGGTTTCGCCCTCGTGGGGGATGGTCTGCCAGATCTGCTCGGTGATGTAGGGCATGAAGGGATGGAGCAGACGGAGGATCTGGTCGAGCACATAGAGCAGCACCTGCCGCGCGTTCTGCGCGTCCTCGCCCTCGCTGTGGAGGCGCGCCTTGGTCAGCTCAATGTACCAGTCGCAGTAGCAGTCCCAGATGAACTCATACACCTTCTGCACCGCGATACCCAGCTCGAACTTGCCGAGATTTTCGTTGATTTCCTTTGCGACGGTGTTCAGGGTGGACAGGATCCACTTATCCTCGGTGGTGAGGGTGGCGGGAAGCTCGTTTTTGACGTTGTAGTCGTCGATATTCATATGCACATAGCGCGACGCGTTCCAGAGCTTATTGGCAAAGCCCGAGCACGCCTCGATGCGCTTTTCGGAGTAGCGGATATCATTGCCGGGGGAGTTGCCCGTCACCAGCAGGAAGCGCAGCGCGTCCGCGCCGTACTTCTCGATGACCTCCAGCGGGTCGACGCCGTTGCCCAGCGACTTGGACATCTTTCTGCCCTGCTCGTCGCGGACGATGCCGTGGATAAAGACGGTGTCAAACGGTACCTGACCCGTCTGCTCCAGCGCGGAGAAAATCATGCGCGCGACCCAGAAGAAGATGATATCATAGCCCGTCACGAGTGTGGCGGTGGGGTAGAAGTACTGCAGATCGGCGGTCTTTTCAGGCCAGCCCAGCGTGGAGAACGGCCAGAGAGCGGAGGAGAACCAGGTGTCGAGGGTATCCGCGTCCTGGGCGAGCTGCGTGCAGCCGCAGTGGCAGCACTGCGCGGGGCGCTCCTTGGCGACGGTCACATCGCCGCACGCCTCGCAGTAGTAGGCGGGAATACGGTGACCCCACCAGAGCTGACGGGAAATACACCAGTCCTTGATGTTTTCCATCCAGTTGAAGTAGACCTTCTCAAAGCGGCGCGGAATGAACTGCGTATCACCCTCGCGGACGGCTTTGACGGCGGGCTTGGCGAGCGGCTCCATGCGGACGAACCACTGCTTGGAGACCATCGGCTCGATGGTGGTATGGCAGCGGTAGCAGGTGCCCACGTCGTGGGTGTGTGCCTTGACCTCTTTTAACTGACCGAGCGCGGTCAGGTCGTCCACAATGGCCTTTCTGGCGGTCATTGTGTCCATGCCCGCGTACTTGCCGCAGTCGAGCACTTCGGGCTCATTCTCGGCGAGATTGCCCTTATTCTTTAATTCCTCGTAAGCCGCAACGTCGGCAGCGCCCGTCATATGGCCGTCATAGGTAAAGACGCGCACGATGGGAAGGCTGCAGCGCTGACCGACCTCGTAGTCGTTGGGGTCGTGCGCGGGGGTGATTTTGACAACGCCCGTACCTTTTTCCATGTCGGCGTGTTCATCGCAGACAATGGGGATTTCTTTATTTAAAAGGGGTAAAATAACATGGCAGCCGTGCAGGTGACGGTAGCGCTCGTCCGCCTCGTTGATGGCGACGGCGGTATCGCCCAGCATGGTTTCGGGACGGGTGGTGGCGATTTCCAGCATTTCGCCCGTTTCCTTTACCTGATAGAGAATATGCCAGAAGTGACCCTGCTGCTCCTCGTATTCCACCTCCGCGTCGGAGATGGAGGTGTTGCAGTGCGGGCACCAGTTGACCATGCGGTTGCCGCGGTAGATTTTGCCGTCCTCGTACAGCTTGACGAACACCTCGCGCACCGCGTCGGAGCAGCCCTCGTCCATGGTGAAGCGCTCGCGGCTCCAGTCGCAGCTGACGCCCAGCTTGCGGAGCTGACGGGTGATGCGGCCGCCGTATTCGCGCTTCCATTCCCATGCGCGCTCAAGGAATTTTTCTCTGCCGAGGTCGTCCTTGGAGACGCCCTCCTTGCGCATGGCCTCTACGATCTTCGCCTCGGTGGCGATGGAGGCGTGGTCGGTGCCGGGCACCCAGAGCGCGCAGTAGCCCGACATGCGCTTCCAGCGGATGAGAATATCCTGCAGGGTCTCGTCGAGCGCGTGGCCGATGTGCAGCTGACCCGTGATATTCGGCGGCGGCATGACGATGGTATACGGTTTTTTATCGGGATCGGCTTCGGTGTGAAAGTAATTGCCTTTCATCCAGAAGTCGTAAATCTTGTCCTCGAAGGAGGACGGACTGTAGCTTTTTTCAAGTTCCTGTGCCATAACGACTCCCCTTGTTTGGTAAAATTCTTATACAACTTCCTATTATCGCATTTTTCCCCCCATTTGTCAAGCAGCGTGACGCTGCACTCAATCCGCGCAACTAACGTTTGATAGCAGCTTTATCTTTTTATCCCGCGTTATGACGCGGCGTTTAGAGAAGGTGTTGCTAAATGCACTCTACCCTAAGCTGCACCGACAGCAGCGGCACGCTGCTTGACAGATGCGGGGGGATGTCTTATAATCATAGCAGAGGGTTATCGGCGGATGGCGGACAGCCGTGCCGCGAGTGATCCTGCGATGCAGA
>ONEN01000053.1 GCA_900316815.1 uncultured Eubacteriales bacterium
CCTGTTTATCAAATCGCAGGGCTGCGGATACAGCTCAGCCCGCAATATCAAGAAACCATCAGCCGTTTGGAGCCTTATCTTGCCGAGGGAACGGCATATGATTTTTCCGTGACGCTCGACGAGGAGAGATTCGCGGTGTTCAATAGCCGTTCGCCCTTTCCCGACCGTCCCGACCTGAACGAGGGGCCGTATCTTTATACGCAAATCTGTAAAAGGACGCTCAGCGACTACGACGGCTTTTTCTTCCATTCCTCCGCACTGGAGATGGACGGCGAGGGATATTTGTTTACCGCGCTGAGCGGCACGGGCAAGTCCACCCATACGCGGAACTGGCGCAGGCTGTTCGGCGACCGCGTGACCATGATCAACGACGACAAGCCGATCATCCGCAAGATAGACGGCAAGTTCTACGTCTGCGGCACGCCCTGGATGGGCAAGAGCGAAATCGGCTGCAACCGCATCGCGCCCGTCAAGGCGATTTATGTGCTGCGCAGGGGCGATGAGAACCATGCGGAAAAGGTCAGCCCCGGCACTGTGCTCAAGGAGCTGCTGGAGGCGACCCTGCTTCCGAAAACAAGGGAGAACATGGGCAAGCTGCTGAATCTGTTCAACGATTTGTTTGGCAGCGTCGACATGTTCCTGCTCACCTGCAACAAAGAGCTTGACGCGGCGCAGGCGGCGTATGACGCGGCGCAGCGCACCGCAAAGGAGGGAGAGGCATGACGCTTCCTGCTGTGGTGACAACGCAGAACATGCGCGAGAGCGACGCGCACACCATCGCCTCGGGGGTCAGCTCTGCCGAGCTGATGTACCGCGCCGCGCTGGGTATCTTCAACGCCGTCCGCTTTGTGGGCAGGGTGGCGATCGTCTGCGGCTCGGGCAATAACGGCGGCGACGGTTACGCGCTCGCGTGCGTCCTGCTGGAGAACGGCATCACCCCGACGATATTCCGCGTGAATGAGAAGTTTTCGAAGGACGGCTTGTTTTACTACCGGACAGCCATGTCGAAAGGCGCGGAGGAGGGCAGTCTCCGCGTGCCGGCGCCCTTTACGGGCTATGACATCGTGGTGGACTGTCTGCTGGGAACAGGCTTTGCGGGCGAGGTGCGCGGCGAGATGCGCGACGCCATTGAGCTGATCAACGCCTGTCCTGCCTATATCATCAGCGCCGACATCAACAGCGGCGTCAACGGCGATACGGGCGCGGCGGCGCTTGCCGTCAATTCCGATTTAACGGTTTCCATCGGCTCGTTCAAGGCGGGTATGTTCCTGCGCGACGCGCCGTATTACATCGGCAGTATGCGCAACGCGGACATCGGCATCCAACTGCTCCGTCAGGAATATTACCTCATGGACTGGGAGCAGCTGCACATGTTCGAGGGCTACAACGCCGTCGTCATCAGCGAGGAGGAATTTATCGCGCGTTTCTCGCACGGCGATGAACCGCTGGACATTCCCGACGAGGCGGCGCGTTTGAGCAACGAGCTGGGCAAAACCGTGGTGGTCAAGTCGCAGCACGCGGCGGTGGCGGCGGATATGCAGTTTTTGTACTTCTGCGCGGACTATATCATTTAAAGGCGGGGTGCGGTGATGATGAGATTCTTTCAGAAGATAGCTGTTTTCATGCAGGGCAGATACGGCATGGACGCGCTCAACGGCTTCATCCTTGCGCTGGCAGGCGTCTGCTGGCTGGCGAACATCTTTGTGTGGGCGCCTGTGCCCAGTATGATCCTGTGGGGCGTCGAGATGGCGCTCCTCGTGCTGGCGGTGCTGCGTATGCTGTCGCGCAATATCAATATGCGCTCGCTGGAGAACCGCCGCTTCAGAACGGTGTTTGACCCTGTCAAGAACTGGGTGCTGCTGCGCATAAAGAAAATCAGGGAGCGCAAGGATTTCCGTTATCTCAAGTGCCCCTACTGCAAGGCGCAGCTGCGCGTAAAAAATCAAAAGGGCGTACACGGCGTGCGCTGCCCCAAATGCCGCGGCGAGTTCCGTGTGACGATATAATAAAATATAGCATCCAGTCAGGATAAATAAAGCGGTCGGAAGCATGAGCCTTCGACCGCTGTTGTTTTGTTGATATTTGTTTGGAGTTTAGCAGTTGGCAATCATCAGGAAGCTTTGCGGCTTCATCGAGACCTTGCCGTTTTCAATGGTAGCCTCGCCGATTTTGTAGACGACGTCGCCGTCGCACTCGGTGGAGAGCGTGGCGTCCCTGCCGAGCGGATTGAAGAACATCGTCAGGCCGCCCCTGCGGAACGCGAAGGGAATGCTGTGATTGTCATAGAGGAACTCCAGCTCGCCGTTGCCGTGGAGGTCGTCATACTTGTGGCGCAGGGCGATCAGGTCGGTGACAACGCGGTAAATGCTGTCGGGGTCGTCGCGCTGGTTCGCAACGGTGGGCGCGTCGGAGGCGGTGTCAACGGGCAGATACGGCTCGTTGCTCTCGGAGAAGCCGAGGTTCTTGCCGTCGTTCCATTGCATGGGTGTGCGCGAGCCTGTGCGCGAGAAGCCGCCCTCCTTGCTGACGAGGTCAGCCTGGTAGCGCATACCGATTTCGTCGCCGTAATAGAGGAACGGAACGCCCGGCATGGTGAAGATAAACGCGTTGACAAGCTTGATCGCCTGCTTGTCCAGATAGGCGGTGACGCGCGGCATGTCATGGTTGTTGGTCATAAAGCTGATATAGCCCTTGTCCTTGGTGCGGTTGTAGGCGGGGAGATACTCCTCGGCAAAGCCCTTGAGGTCGCCCAGACCGTTGGGGTTGAATACCGCCAGATCGCCCCATTCGCCGAAGCGGAACAGGCGGCTGTAGCCGTTGCCGTAGTGATCGAGATAGAAATCCATGTGGAAGCCCGCGTCGGTGATCGCGCGGTCGGGGTGGCACCATTCGCTCACCATAGCCGCCTCGGGATATTCCGCGTCGAGCATTTCTCTGACGCCGCGCCAGATTTTGGCGGTGGCGCGCTTGTCGTCGTCGTTCTTCACCAGCGAGTCCGCCATATCAACACGGAAGCCGTCGGCGCCCTTGTTCAGCCAGAAGCGCATAATATCCTTGATCGCCTCCACCGTATTCAGACAGTCGGGATGGTCGGTGGGCAGCTGCCATTCGGGATGGGTAATGCGGCTGAAGCCGTAGTTCAGCGCGGGCTGCGAGCTGAAATAGTTGACCATATAGTTGCCGTCGCGCTCGCAGATGCCGCACATCATGCGGTACTCGGGCGGCGCGTCCCATACGCTCTTGGTGAAGATATAGCGGTTGGAAAACTCGGTTACCTTGGCGCTCTTGGCGGTAAGGAACCACGGATGGGTGTCGGAGGTGTGACCGGGCACCAGATCCAGCAGGATTTTCATGTCCTTGCGGTGCGCTTCCTCAAACAGCCGTACCAGGTCGTCGTTGGTGCCGTAGCGCGGCGCCACCCTGTAGTAGTCGCGCACGTCGTAGCCCGCGTCCATGAACGGCGAATCGTAGACGGGATTCAGCCAGATTGCGTTGCAGCCCAGCCCCTTCACATAATCGAGCTTTTCAATGATTCCGTTGATATCACCGATACCGTCGCCGTTGGAATCATAGAAGCTCTGCGGATAGATTTCATAAAAAACTGCGTCGTTGAGCCATTTTGGCATAAGGAAACACCCCTTTAGTGATTGTTTACAAAAATAGTATAGCATTATCCGCACCTTTTGGCAATATGATTTCCAATAAAAATCACTTGCAATTTTGCTTTTTTGCGCATAAGATGGAAGTATAGCGTAATAAAACTTGCGGGGGGCGGGTATTTTTGACAATCAACAGGCTCGACGGGCAGCGCGTGCTGGTGGTGCTCGAGGATAAGGAAATGACGGACTATGCCCTGGATTTCGGGAAGATGGACATGGAAAACGCGCACGCGCGCAAAATACTCCTGCGGCTGACGCGGCTGGCGTGCCGCAAGTCGGGAATAGAAACGCGCGGCAGGCGCGTCAGCGTGGAAGCGCTCTCAATGGGCGAGAGCTGCTATCTGCTCGTGACGGTCAGGCGGCATCCGCAGCGCTACCGCCTGAAGCGCGGCGAGGTTGTCTGCTGCCGTCTGGCAAACTGCACCGACTTTCTCAACGCCGTAGAGATGCTCTACCGCCTCCGTTGGTACGGAACGGGAAACGCCGCTTACGAATGGAACGGAAGCTATTATTTACTCTTTGATTTTCCCCTGCCCCTGTCGGCGCGCCGCGTTCTGCAGGAGTACGCCGTGCAGCGAGGCGGCGCGCTGCTTGCCGCGCGCGTGCGGGAGCAGGGGAGACCGCTCTGTGAGCGCAACGCTGTGGCTGTTATCGGGGAGAAGCTGGTGTGAAAGCATGACCGAAGGTCAATTCATGTGCCGCAGGCACTATTCATTACGCAGTAAATTCATGCTGCGTATGCAGCTATTCATTCCTGCGTCAACATCATAAGCGAACGCCTCGTTGCTGCCCTTTCCATGTTGGTGAGAAGCAAAGCAGGGCTGATTCCGCGAAGAATCAGCCCTGCTGTTAATAGTGGAACGGAAATAAAGAATTGCCGCCGTTGAAAAGCTGACCGATCAAGCCGACAATGAATACACCGGCAATGATAAGCCCCGCAACGGAAAGACCGTGCGTCCTTCCGTCATCCTTGTTGCACAAATCGACAATACAGAATATCGCGCCGGGAATGCAGCCGATCAGCGTCAGCGCCAGCACAAAGCCGAGAATACTCTGCCACGACCGCACAGGCCGCGTGGCGTATACCATCGGCTGCTGCCCGGGCGGCAGCGGCTGTCCGCTGTCATACATATGGTCAGCCGTCTGCGGACGGTTTTCCAGCAATGCGCCGCAGTAGGGACAATAGAACTGTCGCTGCGCTTCATCGGCGCTCATGGTGCCGCCGCAGTGCGGACAGATTAAATAAACCGTCATGGGATTCGCCTCTTTCCCTTAGCGGCTCAGCGGATAAAGCCGACCTTCTTCATGACCTTGCCGAGTGTTCTGCTGCTGATTTTCAGGGCGGTTTCGTCCGCCTTGCGGTAGCATTCCTCCAGGTACGCCTTGTCCTTGATCAGCTGCTCATAGCGCTCTCTGATGGGGCGCAGCTCCTCTACGACCGCTTCGCCGACAGCCGCTTTAAAGTCGCCGTAGCCCTTGCCCGCAAACTCGGCTTCGATTTGCTCAAAGCTCTTGCCCGTTACCGCGCCGTAAATGGTCATCAGGTTGTTGACGCCGTCCTTGCCTTCGGCGTAACGGACGCAGGCGTCGCTGTCGGTGACCGCGCGCTTGAACTTGCGCATAATGACCTCGGGCGGGTCGAGCAGATGGACGCAGCCGTTGACGTTCTCGTCGGACTTGCTCATCTTGTTGAGCGGATTCTGCAGGCTCATGACGCGCGCGCCGTTTTGGGGAATAAAGCCCTCGGGAATCTTGAAAACGTCGCCGTAGAGACCGTTGAAGCGGCGGGCAACGTCGCAGGTCAGCTCGATATGCTGCTTCTGGTCGGCGCCGACAGGCACCTTGTCCGCCTGATAGAGCAGGATGTCGCCTGCCATCAGAACGGGATAGGTGAACAGTCCCGCGTTGATGTTATCGGCGTGCTTGGCGGACTTGTCCTTGAACTGGGTCATGCGTCCCAGCTCGCCGAACTGGGTATAGCAGTTGAGTATCCAGGCGATTTCCGCGTGGGTGTGAACATGGCTCTGGATGAAGAAAATGCTCTTTTCCACGTCGATGCCGCACGCCATGATAGAGGCGTAGGCGTCGAGAATATTCCTGCGCATCTGCGCGGGGTTCTGCCTGACCGTGATGGTGTGAAGGTCGGCAAGGGCGTAAATGCAGTTGTACTCCTCCTGCATGGTCACCCAGTTGCGCACCGCGCCCAGGTAGTTGCCCAGGGTGATGGTGCCGCTGGGCTGGATGGCGCTGAATACGACTTGTTTCTTTTCGGTGTTTTCCATTGATTTATCTCCTTATATCGCGCTCTTGCGTCATTTGTTGAATTCGGCGTTTGCCAGCTCTCCGAGAATACGGATACCCTTTTCCAGCTGTTCGTCGGTGGGAGTGGAGAAGTTGATGCGGAAGCTGTGGCATTCCTCTTTTTCGTCGGTGAGGAAGGCGTTACCGGGGACGACGCAGACCTTATTGAGAACCGCCTTCTTGCAGAACGCGGGCATATCGGCGTCTTGGGGAAGGTCGCACCAGATGAACAGACCGCCGTCGATTTTATGATAGGTAATGGCGGGGGCGCAGTATTTGTCGAGCAAATCCATGCAGAACTGCGCTTTCTTGGTATAGATGTCGCGCAGCATTTGCAAATGCGCGTTGAAGTCATATTTGGTGATGAACTCGTCGCAGACGACCTGCGACCAGATGTTGGTGTGGACGTCGTTGCCCTGCTTGCAGACGACAAGCTTCTGGAAGATGGGCTTGGGCGCGATGGTGTAGGCAACGCGCATACCGGGGGAGATGACCTTGGAGAAGGAGCCGGCGTAAATAACGATGCCGTCGGTGTCGAAGCTCTTGATGTTGGGGAGGTTCTCGCCGCTGTAGCGCAAATCGCCGTAGGGGTTGTCCTCGATAATCAGAACGCCGTACTGCTTGGCGAGGGCGTATACCTTTTTACGCTTTTCAAGGCTCATGGTAACGCCCGAGGGGTTCTGGAAATTGGGAATGGTGTAGATGAGCTTGGCGTTGGGGTTCGCCCTGAGCTTTTCCTCCAGCTCAACGGTGCTCATGCCGTCCGGCTCAACGGTAACGCCGACCAGCTTGGCGTTATAGCTGCGGAAGGTATTCAGCGAGCCGATAAAGGAAGGAGCCTCGCAGATGACGACCTCGCCCTCATTGACGAGCGCCTTGGAGCATAAGTCCATAATCTGCTGTGCGCCGGTGGTAATCAGAATGTCGTCGCTGTCGCTGCCCGTGTTGTGCTCGCGCTGCATATATGCCATCATATGCTGACGCAGGGGCGTGTAGCCCTCGGTGACGCTGTACTGCAAAACGGAGATGGGATTCTCGCGCAGAACGCGCGCAGAGATTTCCTCAATCTCTTTGACGGGAAAGGCGTCGGGAGAGGGGTTGCCGGCAGAGAGCGACACCACAGAGGGGTCGGCGGCATATTTGAAGATTTCGCGGATGGCGCTCGGCTTCAGGTTGGAAACGCGGTCGGAAAATGTGTATTCCATATTGATACCTCTTTTATAATTTTATTCACCCCACATTATACCACATCTCCCCCCAACAAATCAACCCCTCGCCCGCGCTCGTTGCCACGAGGGGGCAATCCGCGCAACTAACGTTTGACAGCAACTTTACCATCATGCACGCGTTATGACGCGGCGTTAGCGGAAGGTGTTGCTTAATGCATTCTATCCAAAGCCGCACTGACAGCAGCGCACGCTGCCGAGCGTGACGCTCGACCCGGTTCGCGTTCCTAAACGACATAAAAAACCTTCCTTTAGCACACGCGCTAAACCGCGCCGTTGAAGGAAGGCTTTTATTATATAATCGTTATTAATAGGCGCACTGATGCGGCTCAGCCGCCGTTCGTTGCCACGAGGGGGCAATCCGCGCAAGCGACGTTTAGCAAAAACTTTACCTCATGCTCCCGCGCAATAAGGCGGCGTTTAGAGAAGGCGTTGCTAAATGCACTCTGTCCAAAGCCGCACTGACCGCAGCGGCACGCTGCCGGTTAGTCGAAGAATTTGTTGTGGATGGCTTTTACTGCCTTATCGGCTTCGTTGATGTCGATGAGAACGGAAACCTTGATTTCGCTGGTGGAAATCATCTGGATGTTAATCTGCGCGTCGTAGAGCGCCTCGAACATCTTGGTAGCAACGCCCGCGTGGCTTTCCATGCCGGCGCCTACGATGGAAATCTTGGCAACCTCGTCGTCGTAGAGCACTTCCTTCGCGCCGTGGCTTACCATGTACTCCTCCAGAGCGGCAACCGCTTCCCTGCCTCTGGTCTTGGCAACGGTGAAGCTGATGTCCTTTTTGCCGTCGTGACCGATGGACTGGAGGATGATGTCAACGTTGATGTCCTTGGCGGACAGCTTGGAGAACATTTTGAACGCGATGCCCGGAATATTGGGCACGCCGATAACCGAAATTCTTGCTACGTCTGTATCCTTGGCAACGCCGCTGATTAACATTTTTTCCATTTTTGTTTTCTCCTTTACAATTGTTCCCGGGGCCTTCGCCAGACTGGAAAGCACCTCAAGCTCTATGTTGTATTTCTTCGCCATTTCTACCGAACGGTTGTTGAGCACCTGCGCGCCCAGCGTTGCAAGCTCCAGCATCTCGTCATAAGAGATTTCCTTGAGCTTGCGCGCGGTTTCAACCTTGCGCGGGTCGGCGGTGTAAACGCCTTCCACGTCGGTGTAAATCTGGCAGAGGTCAGCGTGCATGGCAGCCGCAATGGCAACCGCGCTGGTGTCGGAACCGCCTCTGCCGAGGGTGGTGATGTCGCCGCGGCGGGAAATTCCCTGGAAGCCTGCCACTACAACAATGTTGTGCTTGTCGAGCGCTTCGCGGATCCTGTCGGCGTTCACCCTTCTGATTCTGGCGCTGGTGTGGGCTGAGGTGGTCTCAAAGCCTGCCTGCCAGCCGAGCAGCGAGGTGGCGTGATAGCCGAGCTTTTCAATTGCCATGGCTAAAAGCGCAATGGAAATCTGCTCGCCTGCCGCCAGCAGCATGTCCTTCTCTCTTCTGGACGCCTTGGGATTGATTTCCTCCGCCTTGGCTATCAGGTCGTCGGTGGTGTCGCCCTGAGCGGACACAACAACCACTACGTCGTTGCCTTTGGCGAAGGTGTCGGTGACGATTCTCGCCACGTTCATGACGCGCTCAGCGTCGCGCACCGAGGTTCCGCCGAATTTCTGTACGATTAAACTCATGTGCAAATTACTCCTTTATGTTTAATGGGGTTAACAACATAATATACTGAATAACGGCTTGCTGTGCCGTTTGGCTTGTCCGCCTCCGGGAAAAATCTTACAGCTTGCTCACGCGGATGGCGGAGAGCACCTGAACGCCCTCGCTTTCAAGCGCCTGACGCTTGGCTTCAAAGTCGCGGTACGCTATTTCGGAGGTGATGACCGCAAGCATGTCGCCGTCCGATACGGTGCTGATCTCGCCGAATGCCGCTTCGGTTTTTGCCGCCGCGTCGGCGCCTGTCACTCTGAGGAACATGGCGGAAACGGAATCGCGCCAGTCAATGATTTTCTTGCCGTCGCCGTCCGCCCAGAACAGGAAGCGTCTCGCCTTGAGGTGCTTGCAGCAGTCGACCACGTCGGCAACCACCGCGCTGGCAGTGGGCAGCTTGCCCGCGCCCTTGCCGTAGAACACCACGTCGCCCGTGCAGTCGCCGCGCACCATGATGCCGTTGAACTCGTTGTCGATGTTGGAAAGCTGGCTCTTGAAGGGCACCAGCATAGGCGCGGTGAGAATGTCGATTTTGCCGCTTTCAAGCTTCTTGACTCTGCCGATGAGCTTGATGACATAGCCGAAGGCTTCCGCGAGGTTGACGTCGTCGAGGGTGATGTCGGTAATGCCCTCGGTATGTACGTTCTCGGGATAAACATGTTTGCCGTAGGCGAGGGAAGCGAGAATGCAGATTTTGCGGCACGCGTCGTGACCCTCGATGTCCGCCGCGGGATTGCGCTCGGCAAAGCCGAGGTCCTGCGCCAGCTTCAGGGCTTCGTCAAACTGCATACCGTCCTCGATCATCTTGGTGAGGATGAAGTTTGTGGTGCCGTTGAGAATGCCCGCGATCTCGTCAACGATGTTGGCGACGAGGCACTGGTTCATCGGGCGAATGATCGGAATACCGCCGCCGACGGAGGCTTCAAAGAGGAAGTTTACGTTGTTTTCCTTAGCGAGCGCAAGCAGCTCAGCGCCGTAAGCCGCGACGAGCTCCTTGTTGGAGGTAACAACGCTCTTGCCCGCCTTGATGCAGCGGGAAACGAACTCATAGGA
>ONEN01000044.1 GCA_900316815.1 uncultured Eubacteriales bacterium
TGACATGCCTCAACATTTCATTTACCTCTGTAAAATATGGGTTCAAATTCATACTTAGACCCATTATACCAAAGAATCTCCAACAATGCAACCCCCAATTCCGCGTGCGCCGAGGGCGCTTTCTCCGCGCGAGCAACGTTTAGCAGCAACTTAACCTCTTATTCCCGCGTTCGGATGCCCCGTTAGCTAAACGTTTTTGAAAATGCATTCTTTCAAAAGGGGCACTGACCGCAGCGGCACGCTGCCGCGTTCGGATGCCCCGTTAGCTAAACGTTTTTGAAAATGCATTCTTTCAAAAGGGGCACTGACCGCAGCGGCACGCTGCCGCGTTCGGGCGCCCCGTTAGCTAAACGTTTTGCAAAATGCATTCTTTCAAAAGGGGCACTGACCGCAGCGGCACGCTGCCGCGTTCGGATGCCCCGTTAGCTAAACGTTTTGTAAAATGCATTCTTTCAAAAGGGGCACTGACCGCAGCGGCACGCTGCCGCTTTCGGATGCCCCGTTAACTAAACGTTTTTGAAAATGCATTTTATCCGGAGGGGCATTGAGAGCCGAGGCGCTCGGCTGCCCGAAATTTTCCATTCTCAATTGTCAATTTTAATTATCAGTTAGCTCCGACAACGTGTGCCAGAGCCTCCGCAAGCAGCTGTCCCGCGTATGCCGCTTCGTCCACCGTGTTGCCGTCGGTTCCCACTTCAATCAGCAGCGAACCGTCGCACAGATATTCATTGTAGGCGAAGAAGCCGAAGTCCAGCGGGCGCGTCATCCCCGGGAAACGGCGCTCCGCCTCGTGCTGCAGCTTCAGCGCAAAGCGCAGGTTGTTCTGCCAGTTGGCAAAGCCGCGCTCGTTGTCGGGGTCGCAGCCCGAGAGGATCATGATCTGCGCGCCCTTTTTACCGTTGTATTCAAAGACGGTTTTTACCTTGCTCTCCTCTGTCCCGAGCGCGTCGCGGTGAATGTCGAGCACTACCTTGACGGACGGGTGCGCCTTCATCAGTGCCTGCACCGTCTGCGCACTGCGGTCGTAGGAGCCGTTATACGTCGTGTCGTGAACGGTGGTGTCGTGGATCACGCCGATCCCGTGCTGCCTGAGCTGCGAGGCGATGGCTTCGCCCACTGCCGTCACGTTGTAATCGTTGTTGCCCGTGCGCGAGTAGTAGGACTCGTAATAATAACCGACGTCCTCGTCCAGATACGCCTCGCTCGTGTGAGTATGATAGATGAGCACCTGCGGTTCGTCTGAGCCGCTGTCTGCCTGAAAGGGCAGCCGCTCGCTGAGGAGCTTTTCAAAATCGACGTCCAGCCCCGTATTGTTCTTAATGTAACAGCCGTCCGGTCCAAAGCCGTCGGACTGAATGGTGCGCTCGGTGAGGTAGTAGCAGTCCTCGCCGCTGTGGTTGCCGTAGCTGTCGTAGTAGCCGCTCTTGTCGCGCTTGTGCAGCGGATTGAGCGTCGGCGGCGGGTCGGACGGCGCCGTGGCGTTTGCCGGAGCGGAGGCTGTCGTGCCGGGTTCCGTGCCGCTCTCGACAGATACCTTGCCGTCCGTCAGCGTAAACGCCGCCGCCGCAAGCGCCGTGTCGCGGTCGGAAAACACCTGCGGCAGCCGTCTGATAACACATACCGCCGCCACCGCGACAAGCAGAAGCGACACGCCCGTTTTGATTCCTTTGAGGAATTTTCCCTTCACTTTCACAACATCACCTGCTTGCAATATCTGGTCATGTATATGCGTGGAAAGGGGGAAATATCCGTAAAGCGACCGACGGAAGGGCTAAAACAGCGTTATCCCGCACAGGTGGAGCGCCCACAGCACAGCGCCGTAGAGCACAGAGGCGGCGGCGCCGTATACCAGCACGGGTCCCGCAATAATGAACATTTTCGCGCCGACGCCCGCGATAAAGCCCTCCGTTTTAAATTCGATGGCGGCGGCGGACATGGAGTTGGCAAAGCCCGTCACGGGCACCAGCGTGCCTGCGCCCGCCCTGCGCGCCAGCTTGTCGTAAACGCCGAGCGCGGTGAGCAGGATACCGATGAAAATGAGCGAGACGGTCGTCAGTGCGCGGGCGGTCTGCTCGTCCGTTATCCACAGGCTGAGAAGCTCAAAAATGATTTGTCCGACGGCGCAGATGCTGCCGCCTATCCGGAAGGCGTTCAGGCAGTTGAGCGCCGTCTTGCTTTTGGGTGCGTTTTCTTCCACCAGCTTGGCGTAGTGCTTAGGCGTCATGGTGATTTTCTCCTTTTTCTTTGTTTTGTGAATGCTTTGTGAACCGCGAAACGCTTATGCTAATAATCTTTGCGGAAAAATCCGAATTATGTTTAAATTATCACTTTATTTTTTTTTCATGTTGTTGTATAATATCCATATGTGTAAACAATGGGGGCGAAGGGCTTGGAGCATTATCTTGATAACAGCGCGACGACCGCGGTGTCAAAAGCGGCGGCGGACAAGGCGTACCGGGTGATGACCGAGGTCTACGGCAACCCCTCCTCGCTTCACGCGAAGGGACTGGACGCGGAACGGGAGCTGGAGCAGGCGCGCAAGGCGGTTGCCTCGCGGCTGCGCGTTTCCGCGGCTGAAATCACCTTTACGAGCGGCGGCACCGAGGCGAACAACCTCGCGCTGTTCGGCGCGGCATATGCCAACGCGCGCGTGCGCCGCAGAATCATTGTGTCCTCCGTAGAGCACAGCAGTGTGCTGGAGGCGGCGAAGCGGCTGGAGGACGAGGGCTTTGAAACGGTGCGTATCGCGCCGCGCGACGACGGCGTGCTGCATCCGGAGGATGTGGCGGCTGCGGTGGACAGCGGCACCGCGCTGGTGAGCGTGATGCTCGTCAACAACGAAACAGGCGCCGTGATGCCCGTGGCGGATATTTTTGCCGCCGTAAAAGAGAAAAACGACAAGACGCTTTGCCACACCGACGCCGTGCAGGCGTTCGGCAAGCTGGATATCAAGGCAAAGGCGCTCGGCGCGGATATGCTCAGCGTCAGCGGCCATAAGGTACACGCGCCCAAGGGCGTGGGCGCCCTCTTTGTGAAAAAGGGCGTGCGGCCGGTGGCGCGGCAGTACGGCGGCGAGCAGGAAAAACGGCTTCGCCCCGGCACGGAGAATCTTCCCGCTGTGGCGGCGCTGGGCGTTGCCTGCGGCGAGTTTGACATAGCGGGGAACGCCGCGAAGGTGCAGGCTCTCCGCGATTACGCCGCAGAGAGGCTGGGCGCAATAGAGGGCTTACGCTTCAATTCCCCCGAGGGCGCGCTGCCCTATGTGCTGAATTTTTCGGCGGGCAGGGTGCGCAGCGAAACCATGCTGCACTTTCTGGAGGAACGCGGCGTGTTCGTTTCCTCGGGAAGCGCCTGTGCCAAGGGAAAGCCGAGCCATGTGCTGACGGCGCTGGGGCTGCCGCGGGAAAGAGCGGACAGCGCGCTGCGCGTCAGCTTTTGCAAGTATAACACAAGGGATGATATCGACGCGTTGGCGGACGGTATCGCGGAGGGACTGCGTGTCCTCGCGCACCGATAAAAGAGGTAATATGAAAGAAATTTTACTGTTGAAGGACGGCGAGATCGTTCTCAAGGGGCTGAACCGCCGTCAGTTTGAGGACGTCCTCAAGAAAAATATCCGCATTGCGCTGCAGGAGCTGGGCAGATTTGAAATCACCTCGGCGCAGTCCACCATCACGGTGAAGCCGCTGAGCGAGGATATCGACCTCGACGAGGCGTGCGACCGCGTGGGACGCGTGTTCGGCATCGTCAGCTTTTCGCGGGCGGCGCTGTGCGGGGAAAAGAGCATGGCGTCCGTGCTCGAAACCGCGCCCGCTTATCTGGAAAAGCAGCTCCGCGCTGCCAAGACCTTTAAGGTGGAGGCGAAGCGCAGCGATAAAAAATTCCCGCTGAAATCCCCCGAAATCTGCCGCGAGCTCGGCGGGGCGATCCTCTCGCGGTTCCCGCACCTGCGCGTGGATGTACACCATCCCGACGTCACCGTGTATGTGGAGATACGCGACTTCGGCGCCTATGTGCACGCCGACCCCATCCGCGGCGCGGGCGGCATTCCCGTCGGTACGGGCGGCAAGGCGGTGATTTTGATTAGCGGCGGCATCGATTCTCCCGTGGCCGCCTACATGATGGCAAAGCGCGGCGTCAAGCTGACCGCGGTGCATTTTGCCAGCCCGCCCTACACCAGCCGCAGAGCCGAGGAAAAGGTGGTGCGCCTGCTGCAGAAGGTCAGCCGCTACGCCACTCCCATGACGATGATAACGGTGCCCTTTACCAAGCTGCAGGAAAAGCTCAGGGACGACTGCCCCGAGGAGCTGTTCACGATCATTATGCGCCGTTTGATGATGCAGATAGCGGGACGCATCGCGCGGGACCGCGAGTGCGCGGCGCTGATTACGGGCGAGAGCCTGGGGCAGGTCGCCAGCCAGACCATCGGCGCGCTCAACTGCACCGACGATGTTGCCGATATGGTGGTGTTCCGTCCGCTCATCGGCATGGACAAGCAGGAGATCATCGACATCGCTTATAAAATAGATACCTACGAAACCTCCATCGAGCCGTATGAGGACTGCTGCACGGTATTCACGCCGCGCCATCCGCGCACCAAGCCGATCCTGCGGTTTGTCAGAGAGGCACAGGAGCGCGCGGGCTTTGAGCCGCTGATCGAGGAAGCGATGCAAAACCTGAAGGTGACGCGGATCGACCCCGAGGAGTAGGTTGGCCGCACCAAAGTTTTATATAATACACGAAAGGAAGAGCTTGCGTGTTGATTGAAATATTATCTGTATGCAAAAAGAACGAAACGGATTACCTGTCCCGCCACGAGGGAGAGCTGAAGGAAGCGCTGGGCGAAAAGGGCTACACGCTCAGGGGTGTTAAAAAGACCCTGCTGCAGTCGTCCGCCATCAAATCGGCGCTGGCGTCCGTCGCCAAGTCCTACCGGAAGCCCGACGTCGCCATTGTGACGGGAGCGCTGAAATCAAAGGACAACACCTCCTTCAAGCAGTACTTTGTAGAGAGCGTGGCGGATTCCGAGCGCGCCGTCAACAAGGCGGTCCCCAAGGATTACTGGAAATGCCGCAAGAGCGCGCTGCGCGAGGCGCGCCGTCAGGGCGCCGACAAGGAACAGCTCAAGGAGCTGGAAAAGGAGTTTGAGCTGACCCGCAAAAAGGTAAAGGTCTTTTCGCTGGGCGACTTCGGCAACGGCTACAAGGGCTATGCGTTCGTCTACCGCGGCGTGCGCGTGGCGGCGGTTCCCCGCGCGGACCTGACGGGAAAGAGCGTTGTGGAGATCGCCGCGCTGGCGGCGGAGCGCACCGCCGAGGTGTTCCGCAAAAATAAGGAGGAATATCCCGACGGCTATTCCGAGATTCCCTATGTGCCGCCCAAAACGGGCTTTGCTCACCGCTTTATCCCCCTGCCCGGCGACGGCAAAAAGGAAATCGCGCGCAAATGCGTGGTCATTCTGTCGGCGCTGGTGTTCCTGGGAGCGATCTGGGCGCTGTACTATAACATGGTGTTCCTCAGCGTGCAGAACACCCAGCTGAACGGCGACATCCAGCGAATAGCCCACAAGACCGAGGAAAAAGCCGGCGAGGCTCCCAAAAAGGGAGAGGGCAGCAAAATCAACTGGGAAGATCTGAAAAAAATCAACAAGGAAATCGAGGGCTGGATCCAGCTCAAGGACACCCAGATCGATTACCCCGTTCTGTGGCACAAGGGCGACAACCCCGACGACCAGTATTATCTCAACCATAACTACAGAGGCGAATACGACTCCTACGGCTGTATTTTCCTCGACTACCGCTGCACCAAGGGTATGGACAGCAAGAACATCGTGCTGCACGGTCACCATATGAACGACGGCTCCATGTTCGGCGACCTGATGGAATACGGCGGCACCGAAGCCAATATGGATTTCTACAAGAAGCACCCGACGCTCACGTTCGATACCCCGCAGGGAGAGGGCGTGTACAAGGTGATCTCCTTCTTTAAAACCAGCACCCTTTCGTCTCACGGAGAGTTCTTCAACTATATGATCGGCAACTTCCAGAACGAAAAGGATTTTATGAACTATGTGTACAACGTGCGCGTGCGCTCGCTGATCAACTGTCCCGTTGACGTCAACGAGTCCGACGAGCTGATCACGCTCTCCACCTGCTCCTATGAGTACACCAACTTCCGCACGGTGCTTGTGGCGCGCAGGGTGCGCATCGGCGAGGACACCAAGGTGGATGTCAGCAAGGCGGGCATCAACGGCAACGCCGTGTGGCCCGAGGTTTACTACGCCTACCGCGGCGTTTCGCGCCCCACGCTGACCGATTTCTGCACCGCCTATGAGAAGAAGCAGATCGACTGGTACGACGGCAACTACAACTTCAAGGAACAGGTGATATCGGGTCCCACCACGGAGGGAACCACCACCGATACGACAAAGGAAACACGCGACCCCAACGTGCCTGTAACGGAGCCGATAATACTGTGCAGCGTCACCTTCATCAACTATGACGGCTCCTTCATTGAAAACCAGACGGTTGAATACGGCAAGTCCGCCGTTGCCCCGCCCGACCCCGTAAAGCCGAGCGATGATCTGAACGACTATGTGTTCAAGGGCTGGCAGCTTGATTTCAGCAGCGTGACCATGGACATGGTTATCGCGCCCATATTTGAGGGCGTGCCCAAGAACCCCGCGTCACAGCAATAGGGGGGCGCGCCATGAACTGCAGTATCATCTACTATGCGGCGCGCAGGACCTCCTGGTGTGAAAAGGCGCTGAGAAGGAGCTTCCATGAGATGGGGCTCACCGTCTCCTCCGCCGTGTTTACCACGGGAAGCGAAAAGCTGGGGGAGGAGCTGATACGCGCGTTCGCCGCCTCCGATGTTGTGTTTACGGTGGGCGGTCTGGATTTTAACGACGGCCGCGGCATCTGTGAGATCATCTCGCAGGCTGCGGCGGGCAGCCGCCCGCAGCTGTGCCGCAGACTGCGGGGCAGCGGAGGAAGCGACGGCTACCTGCTGCGCGCGGGCAGACAGCTTCTGGTGATGCTGCCCGACGAGCCGGCGCAGATAGAGGCCATGACGCGCGGCGCGCTGACGGCGTATGTCCGGGCGATGTAAGCCGTGCGCGGATTGCGCAGGGCGATTAACAAACCGACAAGGCGGCGCTGCCGCTTTCGGCGCGGCGGTATGCCGTGCGGTAATTTGAGGATAGCGAGGTAATAAGCATGAATACAAGCACATTTGAACAATACGAATCCGAAGTCCGCTCCTACTGCAGACACTTTCCCAAGGTGTTTACCAATGCGGTGGGCGCGACCCTGACCGATGAGGACGGTAACGACTACATCGACTTTTTCTGCGGTGCGGGCGCGGTGAACTACGGTCACAACAACCCCTACATCAAGCAGAAGGTGGCGGAGTACCTTGCCGGCGACGGCATTATCCACGCGCTGGATATGTACACCGTTCCCAAGCGCAACTTTATTGAGGCGCTGGAAAAGAAAATCATCGAGCCGCGCGGCCTGAAATACAAGATCCAGTTCTGCGGTCCCACGGGCACCAACGCCATCGAGGCGGCGCTCAAGCTCGCCAGAAAGAAAACGGGCAGAAGAAACGTGTTTGCCTTCATGGGCTGCTTCCACGGCATGACCCTCGGCGCGCTGTCGCTGACCTCCGAGATGTACGCCCGCAACGGCTGCGGCGCCACGCTCGGCGACGTCACCCACATTCCCGCTCCCTATATGTTCGAGGGGCTGGACGTGCTCGCCTACATGCAGACCCTGCTTGACGACGACCACTCCGCGGTGGACAAGCCGGCGGCGGTCGTGATGGAGACCCTGCAGGCGGAGGGCGGCATCCGTCCCTTCTCCGACGAGTTCCTGCGCGGCGTGCGCGCGTTCTGCGATAAGAACGACATTCTGCTGATCATCGACGACGTGCAGGTAGGCTGCTGCCGCACGGGCACCTTCTTCTCCTTTGAGCGCGCGGGCATCGTTCCCGACATGGTGGTTATGTCCAAGTCCATCGGCGGCATGGGTATGCCTCTGGCGATCGTGCTGCTCAAGGAAGAGCTGGACTGCTGGAAGCCCGGCGAACACAACGGCACCTTCCGCGGCAATCAGCTCAGCTTTGTGGCGGGCGCGGCTTCGTTTGAGTTCCTGCTCGCGAACAACGTAGAGGCGGAGACAAGACGCAAGGGCGAGCTGGTGAAGGCGTTCCTCGAAAAAGAGGTGGCGCCGCTGGACAGCCGTCTGGAGATCCGCGGTATGGGTCTGATCTGGGGTATCGACTTCGGCAAGATCGATCCCGCTCTGAGCGAGGTCGTCATAGAGAAGTGCTTCGACGAGCGCGTTATCTGTGAATGTGCCGGCAGAAACGGCGCGGTATTTAAAATCATGCCGCCGCTGGTGATCGAGGACGAAAAGCTCCAAAAGGGTCTCGAGGTTGTCGCCGCGGCGATCAGGGAAGCCTTAGGCAAGCAGTAAATAATGGCGCAGCCAATTCATGTCGCAGCGCGACAATTCATGGCAAAGCCAATTCATGCCGCAGCGCGGCAATTCATTCCTGCTGACAGCGCTTGAGAATACCTGAAACACGTCCTGTTTTAGAAAACCGGATACAGGAATGAATGGTGCCTTCGGCACATGAGTCATTTGAAAAAAGAACTGAAATAAACACCCGGTTGAGCGTTGGCTCAACCGGGTGTTACTGTTTTTTTTATTATACGAAACTTCTCTATCCCGCCGTTGATGAACGTATTGAAAGATAAACGTTTTCAAAGGCGGAGGGAGCGCCCACCGTCGCTTTTTTATGCAGCGGTCAGGATGTCTTTTTCATCACGATCTTGGTGCCCTCGGGCAGCGTGAGGGTGAGCTTGTCACCGCTTACCTCGCCCGTAAATTCCTCGTCGGAGTCGGTTTCGGAGGAGTGGCCGAGCTGCTTGGTGACGCTGTGGCGCGTTTTGAAGCTCAGGGTGTTGCCTTCGGCGGTATAGGTGCCGGTGAGTTCAATGTTGGTTTCGGCGCCGGCGTTGCCGAGAGTCTGCCGGATGGTGAAGTTTTTGTCGTCGGAGATGGTCATCTTCGCGTCAAAGCTTGTGCCCGAGGCGACGGAGGTGGCGGGCTCAAAGGATTCCGTTACCCATTCGCCGATATAGGCAGGGGGCGTTTTGCTTTCCTTCTTCTCCTGCTGCCCGAAGGAGCAGGCGCAGAGCGAGAGCGCAAGCACGAGGGATAACATAATGGCAAATGCTTTTTTCATGGGATTTCTCCTTTCGGTTTTCGGTTATTGTGAAGCGTTGTCCTTGATATACACAGTGCCGCCAAAGGCAAAGGTGCCGCCGTCAACATACCAGGTGTTGACGTTGATCTGGCTTTTGCTGTCTACCCAGACATAGCTGTTTTCCGTGTTATCGGAGTAGGTGAGGGTGAGCATTCCGTTTGCCTCGTTGAGCGTCGCCTTGCCTTCGGATTTGGCGCCGCCGTCCTGACGGGTAAAGGAAAGGTCGTCGGCAAATTGGATGCGGTCGTCGGCGTTGTCGGGGTTGACCCACGCGCCGAGCAGCACGCCGCCGACGTGCTTGGTGTCCATGTTAAAGGGAGCAGCGTTGCCCCTTTGCGAGGATTCGGTTTTGGCTTGTCCGCAGGCGCACAGCACGCTCAGGCAGAGCAGGGCGGCAAGCGCGGCGGTCAGGCATCTTTTTGCAATGTGTGACATACAATTCTCCTGTTTCATTATTTAATAGGGTATACAATATATAATATAGTATACGGTGGTTTGCTGCGCGGCTAGAATTCAATGCCGATCCTGCCGGGCATACCCTTGTCATAGGGGTGTTTATGCTTCTTCATTTCGGTGACGTAGTCCGCCTCGTCCAGGAACCGCTGCGAGGGGTTGTGCCCCGTCATTACGATTTCTATGCTGTTGGGCGCGTCGGTGACGAACGCCAGCACCTCGGCCTCGCTGAGCATACCTTCGTTCATAATGTCGAACACCTCGTCCAGCACGATCATGTCGTAACGCTCGGACAAAGCGGTCGCCGCGCTGCGCTCAAAGATGCCGCGGAACAGCACCGCTGTCTGCTGCCGTTCGGCGTCGGTCATGTCCGCCGTGAATTTCAGCTTCAGCGGACAGGGCGTCAGCGTCACGTTGTCCAGCTTCTCCAGCACGTTGCGCTCGCCCGAAAACTCGGTTTTCAAAAACTGCACAAACAGCACCTTCATCTTGCTGCCCGCCGCGCGCACGGCAAGCCCGACCGCGGCGGTGGTTTTGCCCTTGCCGTCGCCGTAATAAATATGAATCATAAACAAGCCCCCCATAGCGTTCTCATTCACTGTATATTATAACGCAATTCACAAAATTGTGCAACCGTGGCATATTGCACAAAAAATTGCATAAATGTTTGGGAAACTTCTGCGCGGAGAAAAAGGCGGAAATATTCCCGAAAAACTTGCAATTTTCCTCCTTTGAGAGTATAATAATGCTTGCGTGACTGCACATAGATATGCGATGAAGCGGGAGGTTGCGGCTGAAAGACGCCGGTTTTTCCGTGGAGTATGTCCGATTTTAAACCGGGCGATTACAATGAAACAGTGAGAATACCGCGGCTGAATCAGGGTTGCTTTAGCCATAGGTATGCTCTGCGCTTTCAAAACGGCCCCGTTAACTGAATAGTTTAACGGCTTTTTTAATGCAGGGTGAGGGAACACCCGGCCGTGTGGAAGAAAAAAAGTCAGTTTTGAAGGCAAACGCGCCCGCCTACACAAATAATTCAAGGAGGCGACGAAAATGGCAGTCAAGGAAAAAATCAGGATAAGATTAAAGGGTTATGATCATCAGCTGGTGGATCAGTCCGCTGAGAGAATCGTGGCAACCGCAAAGCGCACAGGCGCAAGAGTGTCGGGCCCCGTTCCGCTCCCCACCGAGAAGCAGATTGTTACCATCCTGCGCGCTGTTCACAAGTATAAGGACAGCCGCGAGCAGTTTGAAATCAGAACCCACAAGCGTCTTATCGACATCTTAAGACCGTCAAACAAGACAGTCGAGGCTCTTATGAGCTTAGAGCTCCCTGCCGGCGTTGATATTGAGATTAAG
>ONEN01000180.1 GCA_900316815.1 uncultured Eubacteriales bacterium
CTCGCGCCTGGCTATGGCGGTCGCGCCGCCAAACACCTTTTTCAGCTTTCCCAGCTCGTCCAGCGCTGTCAGATCGCGCCGCACGGTGGATTCGGAGATGTTGAGCCAATCCGCCAGTTCCGCAACCGTGACGGCGCCCTTCTCATTTACCATGCTCAAAATTGACTGATATCTCTCCTGAGTGAGCAAATTCAATCACCTCTTATTCTTATTATAGCATCTACTCATGCAAAGTCAAGCATTGATTTTCAAATTTCACCAAATTTTTCTATCAATTTCTATCATTTTAAAAGATAATATAAAAAATACGCAAACTCAGCCAATGGGCAAAGCTTGCGCATTTTATAATTATCATTATAGGGATATTTTTACGGAAGAATGTGACCGGAGGACAGATAAAGGCGGTACCACTCTTCCCTTGTCAGCTCCAGCTCGGGCGCACGGGAAATTTCCAGCATACGGTAATAGTTCATGGTGCCGACGATTGTCTGCATCTTCGCAGGATGCCGCAATATCCACGCCGCCGCGACGGTGGACTTGGTGACGTTATATTTGGCGCTGATTTCGCCCAGCGCCCAGTTGAGATCGGGATATCCGTCATTGTTGTCCACAAAGGCGCCCCTGCCGCTCTGGAAGGGCGACCACGCCTGAATGGTAATATTGTTCAGGCGGCAGTAATTGAGCACGTCGCCGCCGCGGTCTATCGCGCCGTCGGAGTTCATATTTGCCTCCATGCCGGTTGATATTATATTGGAAAAGGGAATGCTGAACTGGATCTGATTGGTGTGCAGCTCCTGCTTGACGCAGGTTTTGAGCAGCTCGATCTGCGAGGGCTTGTGATTGGATACACCAAAGCAGCGCACCTTGCCCTTTGACTCCAACTCATCAAACGCGCGCGCCACCTCCTCGGGCTCCACCAGCGCGTCCGGACGGTGTACCAGCAGAATATCGAGGTAATCGGTGCCGAGACGTCTCAGAGAACCGTCAACGCTGTTGATAATATGCTCATAGGAGCTGTCGTACATCCAGCCCGGCACAATGCCGCACTTGGACTGGAGGATAACCTGGTCACGCGGAATGCCGATTTCCTTGAGACTCTCACCGAAGAGCTTCTCACACTCACCGCCGCCGTAGATATCGGCGTGGTCAAAGAAATTCACACCCAGTGAAATGCAGTGCCAGATATATTGGGGAATGTCCCAGCGCTCCAGCTCGGTAAGACGCATACAGCCCAGACCGATGACGGGGACATCCAAGTCAGATTTGCCGAATTTGATGGTTTTCATTAATACACCTCCGCAGATACGTCAGACAACCGTATATCTTTTGTACATAACTATTATATACCATACAGTCGCCGGGTGTCAATATGTACAAAAGGGCAATTCAGTTCGATACAACAGGTCATGACGTATCCGTGAAAAAAAATCCGCAATCCGTAAAAAAACATTTGACTGTATAACAAAACGTGCTATAATAGGAGAGAATGATTTATAGTGAGAGATTGTGTCCTCTGTATATGAAAAAACGATTGGAAAGGAATTTATTATGAAACTCAACGATAATTTTTTGACACAGGAAATAGATGACGCACAGGTAATGGTCGCTACAGGCGATGTCCCGTTCAGCGGTATTGTCCGCAGCAACGAAACCGCCGCGGAAATCGTCAACCTGATGAAACAGGAAACAACACGCGAAGAAGTGATCGATAAAATGTGTGCAAAATATGACGAGCCCCGCGAATCCATTGCCGAAGATGTGGACATGGTTATCGCCACCCTGCGCAAAGTCGGCGCTCTGGACGAATGAGCACTAAAGCCGGTTTCGATGACATACTGAAGCGCGACGGGTTCCTGGTGTATAAGACCCGCGGTGTGAGCATGCGCCCCCTGTTCAAGGAAAACCGCGACCTTGTCACGATCCGCCCCTTTGAGGGAACGCTGAAAAAATACGACGTTCCGCTCTACCGCAGGCGCGACAGGCGCTTCACCCTGCACAGAATTATCGCCGTCCGCGACAACGACTATGTGATCCGCGGTGACAACACGTTTGTAAAGGAGTACGTTCCCCGCAGCGATGTGGTCGGCGTGCTGACGGAGTTTAAACGGAAGGGCAAAAACCATACCGTTGATGAAACAGGCTACCGTGTTTATGTCAGAGTGTGGCATTTTATCTACCCGCTGCGCTGGGTACTGCATAAGCTCAGACGCTTCGGGGGAAAAATCAAACGAGCTTTGAAAGGTAAAACTGCAAAATGAACGTTACCGAACAATTTATCTATTTCAACGCCTGTGCCGCCACGGGCACCGAGGCGCGCGCCGATTCCGTCTCTTTTGAGGCGTTGTGGGAAATGGCGCAGGCACATAACGTGACCGCTCTCATTGCCAGGGCGTTACAGGGCACCGCAGCATTCGAGAAGGCGGATGAGGCGGAGAAAAAGCGCTGGCGCAACGCGCTCAACAACAACATCAAAAAAACCATGCTGTTCGACGCGGAACGCAAAGCCCTTCTTGCATACCTTGAGAAAGAGGGGATCTGGTACATGCCGCTCAAGGGCGTTATCATTAACCCCCTGTTCCCCTACTTCGGCACCAGAGAATTTGCCGACAATGATATTCTTATCGATCCCTCCCGCATGGAGGACGGCAAGTCATTTATGCTCAGCCACGGCTACAGCTTCCGCTCAGACGACTATTCGTCAGACGAGTACTCCAAGAAGCCGTTCTTCAACTTTGAGCTGCACCGCGAGCTGATAGAAAAAACGCCGCAGTTTGCTTCTTTTTATCAGTACTACGAAAACGTGAAGGACCGTCTGGTAAAAGAGGACGGCAACGCCTTCGGCTTCCGCTTCACCGACGATGATTTTTATATCTTCTTTGTTTTCCACGCATTCAAGCACTACGACAACCGCGGAACGGGCTATCGCACTGTTGCCGATACATTCGTAATTCTACATTCCGACCGTTTCCGCCTTGATTTCTCTTACATAACCAAAGAGCTCGACAAGCTGGGCATCGCCGAGTTTGAGCAAAAGCTGCACAAACTCGCCGACTCTCTGTTTACCGATCCCGAGAATACAGCAGAAAACCTGGCTTCACTCAGCCCCGAACTGCGCGAAATGCTGCAATACATTCTTTCAAGCGGCACCTTCGGCAACTTCGGCAACCTCTTCGCCAAGGAATTCGAGCAAAGCGCAAACGGAAAGCCCCGCGGGATATGGCGGGGCCTTCTTTTTTTCTCCGCACCAGACCGGAGACCAGGC
>ONEN01000090.1 GCA_900316815.1 uncultured Eubacteriales bacterium
GGGGTTAAGGTATTATCATTACCACCCTCAAAAGATGCAAATATGCCTATTGCGGGCATTTGCTGACCACCTTGATTTTTTTGATTTTTGCATTGGCTGCCTTAATTAATACTTCATCAACAAGGTCTGTATACCTGCCCTCAGCAATCAACTTGTTTCTCAAATCATTTAGACTGCCGATCAACAGACGCCTTTCTTCGCTATTTAGGTAGATGTGATATTTTATGTCCTTCATTTGTAAAACCTCCGTAAGTTTATATTTTATCCTACAAAATCAAACTATCCGACTGTTTCACATAAGACCTTCTTTATTGCTAACACCCCGTGGCACGTTTTTAGCGAGAGCGCAGATGAAGCTGTGACGGTGAACACGCCGCAGCAAGCGTGGCAGAGCATTGCGGATGGCGCAACACAACCTTCTCCCACCAAAGCTAAAATCCTGTCGACGACGTCGGCGGGATTTTTGTTTTGTATTATTCATTTTTCAGTATTCAGTATTCATTATTCATTGCATAGCGACAGGATTTTCTAAATGAATACTGAAAACTGAAAATTTAAAAACTGTTTAATAACTGTAAAAATATACTTCTGCATCATGTTATTAAGTACGGATAAAACTGAATCGATTTTAATTTTAACCCCGCACATTTTGGCAGCCTCTTCCAAGGACACAAATTCGCCTTTGTCCTCACTGTTTTTTTGTAATCCTCAAGCAACTGAGCGCAAAACATATCGTCAGCGGCTTCGTTGGCATTGATACCTTGTAAATGGGCAACAACATAACCGAGCCTGTATTTGGAAAGATTTTCAATTAACTGCCTTGCCAATTCTCTGTTGCTCATAAAAGTATTTCCTGCATCGTTCATTTAATAGTATACCATAATAAAAGATTATGTCAACAAACCAAAAGCGCTGTAAAGAGGGAAGGGTCGCCCTTCCTTTTCTTCGCAGCGCTGTTTTTTGTAATAGAATCCGACGGCTTTTCATATACTATAGGATGGCTTTGACGTCTACTTGCCGACAATCAGGCCGTTTACGGGGTAGCGGAGGTACTGCAGCGTTTCCCGAACCTTGTCGGCTTCGATGGGCTTCAGCAGGAAGCCGCTGGCGCCGGTCTGCCATGCGTCTAAGGCGTAATTGGAAAAGGCGGTAAGAAAGATGACATTGGTAAAGGGGTTGATCTGCAGCAGCTCCCTGCTCAGGTCCAGTCCGCTGATACGCCCCAGCTCGATATCGAGAAAGGCTATATGGATCAGCTGCTTCAAAGGCTATATGGATCAGCTGCTTCTTGGCAAACTCAATGACGTCCGAGGGCTTGGTGAAGCCGACGACGTCCGCAGTAGGCACGACCTCCCGCAAAACCGCCATGCCGCCGTTGAGAATGAGCTTTGAGTCGTCAACCATGACGACGGTCGGCTTTTCGCAGGATTCCCGATCGGAGGTCAGCAGCGCGGCAACGTCAATGCCGAGACATTCTGAAAGATTTGATATCATATTGGCGTCTGGGAGCCGCCTGCCCGCCTCCCAGTTTGCCACGCTGGAGCGGCCGACATACAAATATTGCGCTAACTGTTTTTGCGAAAGATGCTTGTTTATTCTTGCGCGCTTTAGTGCTTCTCCGAAAGATACGCCCATGTTGCCCGACCTCCTTGATACGATAGTTTTAGATACCTCGGAACATAATATTATACCCTTATCCCCAGTTTCTATTATACTACACTCTGTTTGAATACTCAAGTCCATAATTTAGTAAATATGTTTCAATCTGAAACACTATATTGTCATTTCTTTGCATTTCTATTATGATAATAGTGCAGTCAGAGGATAGCGCTTTATTGCCAGAAGAAAAACGGATGACAATCGGCGTTTATTGACGGAAAAAGTATCAGGTGATGAAATGTTGAATTATTCCGAACGTCGGTTTTTTGTTCAATATAAAAAAACAACAATATTTCATGTTAGATTATGGTGAAATGGTGTTGTGATACTGTTTTTAGGTACGTATACGGCATTTTGCCGTGTTTGTGCCGCTTTGTGTTTTCTTGTTATTTTGGTAGGAAGTCCTGTCAAACGCGCATAACAGCGCGTTTGACAGGACTTGTATATAAATCATTTGCACTGAGATAAAAAGGAGAGACAAAATGAAAAAGATTATCTCAAAATCACTTTTTTGTGTCATGCTGCTGATGTTAATATCCGTAGCGGTGTCGCTGGCGACCTTTGTCAGCTTCGCCGAGACGTATTTCACCGTGCGCGTGGAGTACCGTTTTGTCGACGACAGTGTTGCGCATGATCCGTATGTGGCGGTGCTTGCGGAGGGGGAGGACGTGCATATTACCGTCAACAACCCCGCCTTGCCAGGCTATAAGCCGCAGCAGTCCAAGGAATTGTCAACGACCATTCCCGCGGAAAAAACCACGCAGCTTGACTATGGAAACCTGCAGGCAAATCATGAGATCATCATCTATTATGTTCCCGATGAGGTTCCCTACAGAGTGCATTACTTCAAACAGAACATTCGTGACGACCTCTATACAGAGCAGCTGGAGCTCTCTTGCCGGAAAACCGGCCGCACCGGAGAGACTCCCGAGGATCTGGTGATCCCGTTTGAGGGCTTTACCGTGCTGTCCCATGAGCCTGACGTTATTGCCGCCGACGGCTCCACCCAGTTCAAAATTTACTATGACCGCAACTATTACCTGGTCGACTTTGAATTGGACGGCGGCTACGGCGTGGAGCCTGTATACGGCAAATTCGGGTCGGTCTACAATATTGCCGAACCTACACGAAAGGGCTGGGTCTTTGAGGGCTGGGTCCTCGCCGATAAGGACGGCAACTATGTGGACGAAAACGGCAACGTGCTGACAGACGAACAGGCAAAGGCTGCCGCCACCAAATTTTCCAGCGGCACCATTCCCTCCGAGAATGTCTACTACAAGGCGTATTGGAGCGCCGGCACGACCCATTACACCGTCGTCTATTGGGTGGAGAACCCTGACGATGATGAATATACCGACGTTGCCGCGCAGGATATCTATCAATACGAAGACGGCAGCGACGTAACAACCGGCGATACCGTCAGCATCGGAGACGCGTCTGCCGAGCATTCGGTGCCGGATTTCTTCAGCTACAACCTGAACCCGCAGAAGGTGCAGAAAAAAGCGGACGGTTCCGTTCAGCTGGACGAAGACCTGAGACCGATTTATCTGACCAATGGCGACGGTGAACCCATTGACGACGACGGGAAAGTGATTGACTTCCCCGAAATGAGCCCCGGCGAGCGTAAGGAGCTCAGTAACCACGCCCACTGCTTTGAGCTCGATCTCGATAAATCGGGCACCACGGCGGAGGTCAGCGGCGACGGCACCACCCGCGTCAATGTGTACTACAACAGAAAGAAATTCAACCAGCGGTTCATTTATGCCCGCTCCTATGTTGACAACAGCGGCAACACCGTTTATGAACTGCCCGGTCCCACCAAGGCTTTTTCCCACTCGCCGAACAAGACGCTCGAGCAGCATCTTCTGAGCGAGGATGGTGAAAAAACCGGCTGGATGCAGGCGGAGCATCTGCCTGTGTTAAAGGATGAATATAATGACATCTTTTACAAGAAAAGCGACATCACCGTCAACACCAACGATTATCCGACCTCTGCAACGCCGCACCACGGCGTGTGTACCTACTACTATCTGGAAGCCAAGGATCCGGTGGAGTATTACGCGGATATGACGCGTATCTGGAAGCTGGACGCATTTGACTCCGTTCCGATGGTGCCGAACAGCCAGCACCATCCGTCTGTTCCCGAGAACACCGTCGCCACCTTCGGCGCATGGTCGGTAGAGGGCGGCACGCGCTACGCGGACACCCACGCCAACCGTACCGTCAAGGGCATTTACGAAAGACTGGATAACGAGCTGCTTCGCACGGATAACCGCGAAAATTACACCGACCTGTACTATCTGTCCTACTGGACATGTACCTATTCCGAGAACTGGAACACCAAGGCATTGCAGTATCAGTTCGATTATGAGTATTATGTGCAGGCGCTGCCCCGGACGCCCGCGTCGCAGTTCTATACGGGCGAAAAGCCGAACGGCGCCGGCAATATGAACTTTATCCTTCATAACAGCGTGACAACCTTCGACGGCGGCGACCAGTATCAGAACGTGAATACGCGCGACGCCAACATCCGGACAAATCAGACGCCCGCCGGTCTTGCCGGCTTTGAGCTGATCGGTTACCGTCTGCAGACGTCCGGAAAGAATAAAGGCTCGGTTGTTCTGGACGATAATAACTGCGTGATCAACTGGATCGACGACAACCACGCCGTCATCAAGTTCTTCTACCGCCGGTGCTACTACTCGCTCATATTCCTTAACAACAACGTCAAGGAGCCTGCGGAAATAACCCGTAACATCTACTATCAGATGGATATCAACAGCGTCGGTATCCGCGGCAACTGGGTCTATTTTGAACCGCAGTATCCGGACGCCGATATGAGAGACTACTACGTTTTCGGCGGATGGTATTTTGATGAGGATCATACCGAGAAGATACCCGTCATCGAGAACGACCCGGCGTACGCGGATGTACCCGCGCACCAAAAGCATTTTTGTTCCGACTTTAAGATGCCTGCCGACGACGTGACCCTGTACGCCAAGTGGGATCTGGTGAAGGAGGACGTCAGCTTCTACCGCGATTACAAGGCGTTTATTACGGGCGCCGCTCCCATTAATCAATGTCGGGTAGATTATAACGACAGAATCCTCACCGCAGACGTGCCTACCACCGTGCAGACAGCCACCGCGCCCTATCTGGAGCCCCCGGCGCACGCGACCTTCGCGGGATGGTATTACCTCAACGAGACCAACACACCCGTGCGTTTTGACCCCGAATCCATGCCCGTAACGCGTGAGCTGAAGCTGTACGCGCGCTGGTCCTCCGAGGAAACCGCGCAGTATCAGATCACCTATGTGGAAAAGGGCACCGGCGTAGAGGTCGCGCCGCCCACAACGGGAACCGCCTTCGTTCATCAGACCAGAACCTTCCAGGCGAAGGCCGGCAGTCAGCTGAACGACGCGCACAGCACAAGCGAGAGAGCCTGGCGACCGACGGTTGCCTCTCACTCGCTGAGCATCGAATCCAATGAATCCGGTCAGGCGTACGCGCCGAACACCTTCGCGTTCGAGTATTTCCGGAAGGAGAATGTGTGGTACCGGGTGAGATATCTCAACTCGCAGAACGGTAAACCGGTTCATGATCCGAAGGAATTGTCTACCTCGCAGGCTATCGTTACGGAATCGCCTGTAGCTCTCAACGGCTTCATTGCGGACGCGCCTACCAAATCCGCTGTTCTGGCGGCGTCGGATAATGAGGATGATGATATCGCGAAGAATCAGGAGCTGGAGGCAAACACCATCACCTTCTGGTACACCCCCAACGATACGGCGACGCTCTACCGCGTGAGTCACTATGTAGAGAAGGTCGACGGCTCCGGCTATGAGCTTAACAAAGAGGAAAACAACGTCGGTGAGCTCGGCGCAATGCTTTCCCTGACGGACGCTTTCAACGACAGCCCCACCGCGCAGACCCTGATCGGCAGCGGCTTTACCTTTGCTTCCGACGAAACAAGAGTCAACGGCGACGAGGCACAGGCGGACGCGTATGAGCTGACCGGAGAACCGCTGATGATCTCCTTCTTCTATACCAGAAACAAATACGCCTACAAGGTGAATTATGTTGATTATGAGACCGAGCAAATTCTGAAAACAACCGTTTTCAACGGTGACGATCAGCTGCAGCCTGTCTACAAAGAGGTCATCATTGAACCCGAGTCGCACTTTGATTATGTTCCGCCGGAGGGTGCGGATCCCGTCGGCTACACGCGTATCAGCGACCGCGTGCTGAGCATGACCATCCACCCGGACAACAGAGATAACCCGACCGTCAATGTCATCAATGTGTATTACCGCAAAGACGTCATGCGGCTCCTGCGCTTTAAGGTATCGTGCGACCACGAAACCGACGATAAATACGCGGATGTTTCCGACTCCCACCTGATTGTGGAGTATCAGTCGGATATCCGCCCCGTTACCGCGATCCCGTACACGCTTGACGACCATGTTTATACCTTCCTCGGCTGGTACGCGGTGCCGCAACCGGGCGAATCCGATACGCAGCTCTCCGCTGATTTGTCCTATAAGCCTACCCTGCCCGGCGCCGACATGACCTACTACGCCGTGTTCCATCAGGAGCAGGTCAAAATGAATGTGGAAATCATGTATAACGACACGGGTGTTTATGACAGCACCGCAGTGGATGATACGGACGGCAGCGTGACGGGTCACGAGGTTGTCTATACAAGTCCGCTGAACTATACGGCGGGCAGCGATACGCCGATGGATAAGATGCAGAAATTCAACGTATCCGTCAGCCCGAAGGACAACAAGTTCTACTACTATCAATTTGCCGGCTGGTACTTCGATAGCAACGGCAGCTACTATCCGGATCACGAGAATACCACCAAGCAGCTGAACGCAGTCAGGACGCAAGACCAGCACTACATCGCCATGTTCAAAAAAGTGACGGAAGTGCCGTGTCAGATCACCTATCGCTTCACGCCGCGCGTGGCGAACGACGACACGAAGGAAGACGGACGCAACGAATATGTCATTAAGAAAACGCTGCAGTCCGACGAATTTGAAAAAGCGATTTTCAATACTGCCGACGGACCGAGGCTGAAAGCCGACTATATCATGTCGCTGGCTCCGTATGAAAGCAACCACGGCGAGGCGCTCTTACGCGTTCGGCGGCTGCACCGCGCTGACAACGGTATGGATCCCCGATTCCGTCACCGAAATCAGCGCGACCGCCTTCGACGGC